>PWQG01000052.1 GCA_003556835.1 Gammaproteobacteria bacterium | reverse complement strand
GGTCACGTACCAGCGCCGAGGAGACCTCGCCGATCTCGAGGGTGCCCTCGTCGGCGAAGAGGGCGTGGAGATCGCGCTCAAGACGCTCGGCATCGGCCTGCACCGGAGCGGCCAGGGCCAGAGAGAGCGGCAGCAGCGCGGCGCAGAGGGTCAGTCGAGACATGGGCGGACTTCCTTATAGCTTGGCGTGAGTGGCTTGGCGGTCGAGAGTGTCGCTACAAGCCTAGACCCGCACGCGGCCCTCTGCCCCCTGCGGATGGACGGGGGTGGGGAGCCCGCCCCCGCGACTTGGCCTACCCCGCTTGTTCTCGGCATCCGGCGCTGGCTATAGTGTCGTGGATAGTAAAAAAATCACCCAGCGGTATGGCATCATGACGCCAGTGAAGGCAGAAGCTCGGCCCATTTGCACAGGTAGCCCGATGATGAAAAGCGTGGTCCTTTTCACCAGTCTTAGCATGGGTATGGCGGCAACGTTGCTGATGGGCTTCCTGGCTGGTTCCACCGTGACGATCATCGTCTACTTGGCAGGCTCAAACATTCTGCTGTCTCATGAACTGAGAAAAGCACTCGCAGCCCAGCGGGTATCGCCGGCACTCGATCAGCACTCGCTCGGCCAACCAGCGCTCGACCAAGAGGGCGCTGCCGAAGTGCAGTCCTCAAGCGCAGCGGACAGCCTTTCCAGAAAGACGCACCCCACAGGGAAAGGAAGGCCTCGACACTCACATCAGGATCACTCGAATCTTGGAACCACCTGAACCAGAAGGGGCTTCGTGCGTGACGCAACCAGCAGGTAAACGCAGCCATGAAAGCCGCTCCAGCGCTTTACATATTGCACTCTGGTCCGGAATGCTTTTCGGTTTCTTCTGGCTAGCTCATCAACCACTTACCAGCGAAGCACAGATCATCCTGTCGGGATCTCTCCTGGCCGGCCTGCTGGCCATCATGTGGAACATGAGCCGGATCGACCGCTTACCGGAGGGCGCCAACCGATTTATCACCCTGCTGGCCGCCGCTATTGCCACCTTCATCAGCCTGAGATATTTCTCCTGGCGCATCAACCACACCATCAGCCTGCATGATCCCTTCAGCTTTATTGGCGCCATGCTCTTGCTGCTGGCCGAACTCTATGCAATGAGCATCTTCCTGCTGGGCGTTTTCGTCAATGCCTGGCCGGTGCGCAGGTCGCCTCCGCCGCTACCGAAGGACGCCACGTCCTTGCCGACGGTAGATATCGTCATTCCCACCTATAATGAAAGCCCTGACCTGCTTGAACTGACCCTCATGGCGGCAACTCAGGTCAACTACCCCCGCGAACGCTTGAGCGTCTACCTCTGTGATGATGGCGGCACCGTACAGCGCCGCAACGCGCCAGCGACCGCCGACCAGGCGCTGGAACGGCACCACGCGCTAAAAATGCTGTGTGAGCGTCTGGGAGCCACCTACGTCACCCGTGAGCGCAATGAACACGCCAAGGCAGGCAACGTCAATGCCGCCCTTCAGGACCACTGTCGGGGTGACCTGGTGCTGGTTCTGGACGCCGACCATATTCCCACCGCCGATATCCTCGAGAACACCGTTGGCTTCTTTCTGAAGGATCCTAAGCTTTTCCTGGTTCAGACGGCACATCACTTCATCAACCCCGACCCCCTGGAGCGCAACCTGCGCACCTACGACCGCATGCCCAGCGAAAACGAGATGTTCTACTCGGTCATTCATCACGGGCTGGACTCCTGGAATGCTTCGTTCTTTTGCGGCTCGGCCGCCCTGCTCCGGCGTGCCCATCTGGATGAAACCGGGGGTATCTCCGGCGACACCATCACCGAGGATGCAGAAACAGCCATGATGCTGCATGCTCGCGGATATAATAGCGCCTATTTTGGAAAACCCATGATTGCCGGGCTGCAGCCTGAGACATTCACCGGCTTCATCCTGCAGCGTTCGAGATGGGCTCAGGGAATGATGCAGATATTTCTGTTGAAGAATCCCTGGAAGTATCAAAAAATGCGCCTGACGCAGCGGCTGGCTTACACCTCTTCCATCGGCTTCTGGTTCTTCCCTTTCGCACGCATCATCTTCTATATTGCCCCCGCCCTATATCTGCTGTTCTCCCTGAAGATCGTCGACGCCTTCATGCCGGCAGACCTGCTGGGCTACGCGCTCCCGCATGTGCTTGGCGCCCTGGCTCTGAGCAACATCGTCTATGGCCGAACTCGCTGGCCCTTCATCTCAGAGCTCTATGAAACCATCCAGTCGACGTTTGCCTTATCCGCCATCGTTCGCACGATAAAGGCGCCTCGCTCGCCTACCTTCCTCGTCACCCCCAAGGGAGAGAAGCTGAATCGTAAATTCATATCCAGCCTGGCACTTCCCTTCTATGTCATGCTGCTCTTCAATATCATCTTGATCATTGCTGGGGTCATCAGGCTGCAGGTCGTACCAGAAGACGCCGGGATCATCTGGCTGACCATGGCGCTGACAGCCGTCAATCTCATTTACTCCCTCGCCGCGATCGGCATCATGCTGGAGGGATCACAGAAGCGCTCCGCCTATCGGCTGTCCATGCAAGCCATCAAAACCTCCGGCTGGCTCTACCCGGAAGATGGCTCACCTGCCGTTGAGGTTCAGCTACTCGATATCAGCCATCGGGGAACCCGCGTCGTGAGCCCTCTTCCCATCCCGCAAGAGGCAGCGGTCTCGCTAAAGCTCCACGTTCCGGCTCTGGGCAATCAGACGGCCTGCATTCCCTGCCGGGTGGCCAGGAGCCGCCGCTCGTCGGACCAATGGGACCTGGGCCTGACCTTCCAGCCGGAGAGCGTAGAAGAGAAACGAGCCATCGTGGCGCTAGCGTATGGCGACAGTCATCGTCATGAGATAAATCAGCGGAAACGTCAGCGCCGGATCGGCCTCCTGACAGGGTTTGTCTACCTGATACGCATCGCTTTCACTCACTCCCTGCGGAATTTTGCATTCCTGACCAGGCTCAGCTACCAGCGCCTTGCTCGAACTGTTCGCCGTGTCTTAATGCCCACCGCTTCAAGGAAGACTGCTGAATGAGATACCTCCTGCGTTCTTCGCTACTGGCCACGCTGCTGTGCACCTTCGCCGGCGCTATGGCCAGCGCCGACTCCGCACCCGTGGTGCAAGTCGATTCGGCCGAAGACAGCGGTGAATACCGCATCCCGATCGGCTGGTTCAACAACCGAAGTCCGGCACCCATTAACCTCAGCGGTGCCGATGCCCGCCACACGCTCTCCCTGCCGCTGCCGGCGAGG
>PWQG01000394.1 GCA_003556835.1 Gammaproteobacteria bacterium | reverse complement strand
TAAACCCTCGCCCGGGATAAACTGAAGCTCCGCCGTATCATGCACGGTGATGTCCGCGCCCGCTGTTTTCAGGTCGGCTTCATGTTCGCCGCGTGCGACGCCGATCACCAGACCAAACCCGCCGCGCTTCCCGGCCGCGACACCAGCGATCGCATCCTCGACCACCACAGTGCACTGCGGCGTGGCGCCCAGACGATGCGACGCTTCCAGCAGCATCGCCGGATCCGGCTTGCCAGGCAAACCGAGCTTCGCTGCATCGCGGCCGTCAACCCTGGTATCGAATAAGTCTGGTATACCGGCACTCTGCAGCACCGCTTCGGCATTCCTGCTGGCAGAGAACACCCCCACCCTGACTCCGGCAGCACGCAGGTTCTCAATCAGACCCAGCGTCCCCGGATAGGCCCTGACTCTATTTCTCTCCAGCCAGACGAGAAAATACCGGTTCTTTCGATTACCGAGCCCGCTCACCGTATCCAGCTCAGGGCCATCGACGTCGGTACCGTAGGGCAGCTCAATGCCGCGCGACTCGAGAAAACTTCTCACGCCATCCATGCGGGGCTTGCCGTCCAGGTACTCATGGTAGTCGTGGCAGGGATCGAAAGGGTGAAATGCCTCGCCACGGCGCTCTGCGCGTGTTTTCAGAAATTCATCGAACAGCTGCTGCCAGGCTGCGACATGGGCCTTTGCCGTATCGGTGACCACACCATCCAGATCGAACAGTACTGCGTTCCACACCCGGCTATCAGCGCCGAACTTATGTCCGCTTTCCGGTCTCTCGCTGCTCAGGGACTCACTCAACACGGCGGAACACCTGAATGGATCGCGCCTCGACCTCGAACTCATCACCAGCCTCGACGATCAGCTGGTCGTCGACAAAGCCAGTGACGGTATCGAAGACCCTTGCCCAACGCCGGCCCCAGTCGCTTGCCGGGTGCCCGAAGCGCAGGGGTTTATGGTGCGCATTGAAAACGAGATAGAAGCTTGCATCACTGATCTGCTCTCCCTGCGGGCCGGGCGCGGCTAGCATATCGCCGTTGAGGAACACAGCCAGGGTTCCGGGATACTCCTTCTCCCAATGCGAATCCTCCATTTTCTGCCCTTTGGGCGTGAACCAGGCAATGTCGGAAACGCTCGCTCCATGGATAGGCCGGCCCTGGAACCAGCGTCGACGATGGAATACCGGGTGCGCCCGATAGAATCCGATAAGCTGACGGGTGAAGGCCAGCAGCCCTGTGTCGGCCCGTTCCCAGTCAAACCACGAAAGCTCGTTATCCTGGCAGTAGGCGTTGTTGTTACCCGCCTGACTACGTCCGAGCTCGTCACCGCCGAGTAGCATCGGCACACCCTGGGACAGAAACAACATGGCCAGAAAATTACGGCTCTGTCTCGCCCGCAGCCTATTGATCTCCGGATTATCCGTGGGTCCCTCGACGCCACAGTTCCACGAACGATTCTCGTCCCTGCCGTCACGATTGTCCTCGCCGTTTGCTTCATTGTGCTTGTTGTTATAGGAAACGAGGTCACGCAGCGTGAAGCCATCATGCGCAGTGACGAAATTAATGCTGGCATGCGGCCAGCGGCCATCGTCATCGTACAGATCCGGACTGCCGGTCAGACGGCAGGCAAACTCGGCCAACGTCCCCCGATGTCCGCGCCAGTAGTCACGCATGCAGTCACGGTACTTGTCGTTCCATTCCGACCACAGCGGCGGAAACTGCCCGACCTGGTAGCCCCCCTCCCCCAGATCCCAGGGTTCGGCAATGAGTTTTACCTGACTCACGACCGGATCCTGCTGGATGAGGTCAAAGAACGCGGAAAGTCGATCAACCTCGTGCAGTTCGCGCGCCAGCGTGGCCGCCAGATCGAAGCGGAATCCGTCAACGTGCATCTCCAGTACCCAGTAGCGCAGGCTGTCCATAATGAGCTGCAGTACGCGTGGATGACGCATGTTGAGGCTGTTGCCGGTTCCAGTGAAATCCCTGTAATGACGCGGGTCATCGGGAAGTACACGATAATACGCCGCGTTGTCGATGCCCTTGAAGGCCAGCATCGGCCCCTCGTGGTTGCCTTCCGCGGTGTGGTTGTAGACCACGTCAAGGATGACCTCGATCCCGGCTGCGTGAAGTGCCTTGACCATTTGCCGGAACTCGGTGACCTGTTGGCCGGCCCCATCCCCTGCAGCGTAACCGTTGTGAGGCGCGAGATAGCCTATGGTGTTGTATCCCCAGTAGTTACGTAGTCCCTCCTCAACGAGTCGGGCATCATGGATAAACTGATGGACAGGCATCAGTTCGACAGCAGTGATGCCCAGCTTTGTGAGATGTTCGATGGCGGCCGGATGCCCCAATCCGGAATAAGTGCCACGCAGCGCTTTCGGGACACCCGGATGCTGTTGTGTAAAACCCTTGATATGGGTTTCATAGATGACGGTCTGGTGCCAGGGAGTACATGGATGTCTGTCGTCACCCCAGTCGAAAGATGGATCGATCACCACCGAGCGTTGCATGAAAGGTGCACTGTCACGTTCATCGCGAGCCTCCGGCTCACCAGGGCGATAGGGAAATATCGCCTCATTCCAGTGCACCTCGCCAACAATGGCTTTAGCATACGGGTCAAGCAGCAACTTGAAAGGGTTGCAGCGGTGCCCCTCTTCCGGATTCCACGGACCATGTACACGATAACCATAACGCTGACCCGGCCTTATGCCCGGCAGATAGCCGTGCCAGCAGAAGGCCGTGACCTCGGGAAGATCGACAGCTGTCTGGTGACCGTGCTCATCAAAAAGGCACAACTCGACGCGTTCGGCCACTTCGGAGAACAACGAAAAGTTGCTGCCCTTGCTGTCGGGAGTCGCTCCCAGGGGATAGGGTTTACCGGGCCAGACCGTCAAGTTGTTCATGGCTGCGACTCATCTAACATGATTGACTTCCTGTCCAAGCATCTCCGGCGTCACAAGAACGATACCGCCGGCACTCAGTTCAAAGCGCCGGGCATCTTCCACGGGATCCTCACCAATCCTCAAACCATCTTCCAGTATGCAACCTGTTTCCACAATCGCCCGGCGGATGTAGACATTTCGACCTATTCGTACATGATCCAGAATGACCGAATCCTCAATGACACTGCCCTCATCAACCATCACATGCGATGACAACAAGGAATGATTGACCAGCGCACCGGATACGATGCAGCCACCCGCGACCATGGAATTGACCGCTGTTCCGCGACGACCGTCATTGTCCAGCACAAACTTCGCCGGAGGTGCCTGGCGTTGCGCC
>PWQG01000204.1 GCA_003556835.1 Gammaproteobacteria bacterium | reverse complement strand
TTCAATGATCTGAAACAGGAGACCGCATCATGACTGATAAGAGCATCTACGAACGACTCGGTGGCGAGGATCGCATCCGTGATATCGCCAGAACCATACTCGACAAACACCTGGCCAACCCGGTGGTCAAGATGCGCTATGTCGACACCAAAGCTGACGAAGTGATTCCGAAACTGGTGAGTTTTCTCTGCGAGGCCACTGGTGGTCCGCAGAAGTACACGGGCAAGAATATGCTCGAAGCGCACCGGGGCATGAACATCAATGACCAGGAGTTCATGGCTGTGCTGGACGACATCATGGAGGCGCTTCAGGAGCATGGCGTTGATGAGCGCACGCAGCAGGAGTTGCTCTATGCCAATTACGGCATGCGCCGGGAGATTGTTGGTGTCTGAACACTTCCGTGCCGCTCGCCGATAAGGCTTGCAGCCCTGGAATCCGGGATGTAGGATTTATAATAGACCGGTCGGACCAGTTTGGTGCAATACGATGAAAAACACGATCAGCAGCAAACAACGGCTATTGGATACGGGGCTGCAACTCCTTCTGGAACGGGGTTACAACGGACTTGGTCTGCAGGACATCCTGCGTGCCGCGAAAGTACCCAAGGGTTCCTTCTATCACCATTTCGGCAGCAAGCAGGATTTTGCCTTGCAGGTGGTTGATTGTTATATGGAGGAAGTCCACCAGGGGCTGGATCAGTGCGTGGGCGATGACAGCCTGCCTCGCCTGGATCGCGTGCGCCGTTTCTTCGAGATGTCGCGTGACAAGTATGGTGGCGAAGGTTATCTCGGCTGCATGCTCGGTGGCCTGGGGCAGGAACTGTCCGGGATCAGCGAGGTCTTCAGCCGGAAAATCGAGCACTGCTTCTCCATCATTGCCGGTCGGCTGGCGGAATGCATTGAGGAGGCGCGCAAGCGCGGTGACATTGACGCTTCGGCGGAGCCACGCGAAGTGGCGAATCTCATCGTCAACTGTTGGGAAGGTGCCGCGCTACGCTGCCGGCTCAGGCGTGATCCCGCGCCCCTGAATGATGTACTCGATTTCTGTTTCCATTCACTGCAGGCCCCGGGGTCGTCTGCTGCTTTGCGACAATCGGCAAGTCCCTCATAGAAAGAACAATCAGAGAGTGCGAGCGATGGCTACAATACCCGAGGACGTGGCAGTCTCATCTCACTACGATTCCTTGCGCAACCGTGCGTTCCACGGGAGCCGTGCCCTGCGGTCGGAGGCGTTGCCCCGGCCGCTCACCGCTTTCTGCAGCCTGTCCAATGGCGCCCGGGTGGCCTACGCCACGCTCGGAGACGGCCCGGACGTGCTCATGCTGCCCGGTTGGCTGTCCCACCTGCAAGCCTTGTGGGCCCATCCGAATGCGGCCAGGGTCCAGCAGCGTTTTTCCGATAACAATCGCTTCATATGGTACGATCGTCTGGGTTGCGGCCTGTCCGACCGTGACCCCGGACCGATGTCGCTGGACCATGATGTGGCGCAGCTTCTGGCCGTGTTCGATGCAGCCGGCATCGAACGCTGCAGCCTGATTGGTCATTCGCTGGGCGGGCCGGCCGCCATGGCCTTTGCTGCGCGCTACCCGGAGCGAGTGGATCGCCTGGTGCTGTGTTCGACGTTCGCCCGGGGCAGTGCGGTGGTCGAGTTGGCGCAGATAACGGCCTTCCAGCAACTGGTCCGGGCGAACTGGGATCTCGGTTCGCGGGCCCTGGCCAGTATGTTCCTGCCCAATGGCAGTTCACGCGATATTGCCTGGTACGCCCGCCTGCAACAACAGACCGCGAGCACCGAAGTGGCTGTGCAGTTGCTGGACCATCTCTGGCAGCTCGATGTACGTGATCACCTGGCAACACTGCGCAGTCCCACCCTGATCCTTCATCACCGGCACGACCGTGCGGTGCCACTGGCTGCCGCCGAGGAGATTTCCGCCTTGTTGCCGCATGCCCGGCTGGAGATTCTCGATCGCGAGGAACATGACCCCTTCATCCGCCATTCAACGGATGTGATCGAAGCTATCCTGGGCTTTCTGCACCATCGTGATCCGGCCTGCCGCGCCCGCCCTTCGCGGAGCGCTGAACCGTTGACACGCAGGGAGCGGGAAGTCCTGCAATTGATTACCCAGGGCGCACCCAACAAAATCATTTCGTCCACATTGGGCATTACCGTGTCCACGGTCGAGCGACATCTGACCCACCTTTACGCCAAGCTCGGTGCCCGTGGTCGGGCCTATGCCGCCATGCGAGCGGTACGTCATGGCCTGGTGTCTACGGACAACTGGTAGCAGGCCCGGATGATCTGCCGTGCCGGGTCCTTGCGTATCGGTTCCTGAGCCGGGCCGCTGCGCCGAAAAGTTGGACAGCGGTCCCGATATATTCGAGGATATTGCCCGAACCTCCGCCATCAAAGAGATCTGCCATGAAGTCATACCTGCTGCTGTTGTCCCTGGCCACCCTGATCGCCTGCTCCGGCCCTGCCGATTCTCCTGCCACACCACCTCCGCCGCCCGCCACCATGGGCGACCCGGCGCCGGAGGCCACAAGCTGGTCGCTGGGATACATGGCTGCCGTTGCTAATCCGGATGCCACGGATGCGGCGGCCCGTATGCTGGCCATGGGTGGTCATGCCGTGGACGCCGCCATTGCCGCCCATGCGGTGCTCGGCCTGGTGGAGCCGGAGAGTTCCGGTATCGGCGGAGGCGGCTTCATGCTGGTCCACGAGCAAGACAGCGGCGAGCTGCGCTTCCTGGATGGCCGGGAAACCGCACCGGCGGGTGCCACTCCTGACATGTTCATGCGGGACGGCGAGGCCATGGGTTTCCTGGAAGCCTGGCAGAGCGGCAAGGCGGTGGGCGTTCCGGGTGCGGTCGCACTCTACGGGGCCGCGCATGAGGAATACGGCAGATTGCCCTGGGCGACCCTGTTCGAGCCCGCCATCGCCCTGGCGCGCGACGGCTTTGTGGTGCCGGCAAAACTGGCAAACATGTTGCCCCGCATGGCCGGGATCACCCGCCTGAACGAAGACCCCGGCGCGGCGGCGTATTTCTTTCCGGGTGGTGAACCCCTGCAGACGGGCGACCTGGTGCAAAATCCGGAATACGCGGACACCCTGGAGCGCATCGCCAACGAGGGCATATCGGCGTTCTATCAGGGAGAGATCGCCGAGGCCATGGCGGCTGCGGCACAGGCCGGTCCGGAATCGGGCAGCCTGACTGTGGCCGACATCGAGTCCTATCAGCTACGTGAGCGTGATGCCATTTGTGGCTCCTGGCGTGACCGGCAGATCTGCTCG
>PWQG01000248.1 GCA_003556835.1 Gammaproteobacteria bacterium | reverse complement strand
GAAATGTACGACACCCACACCCCCCTGGAACTGATAAAGCAGACGCCCATTCCAGTTCTCCCCACTGGGCTGCGGAGGCGACTCCTCCGCATCAGCCAAAACGGCCATGCTGTACAGGAAACGATTGATGGTACCCCGCTCCCAGCGCACGATGAAATCGACCGTGCGCCCGTCCGTCAGCACCGTTGTAGTCATATCGCCAGGCCGGCTGCCATCTTCCGGCATGGGGCGGTACTCCCCATCAGCGCTCATATAGTGATAACTGACGAAGGGCTCGACGGAACAATCCTTACTGTAGCCCAGCAGGTCACCTTCGGCATTCTCCACCGGAAACCCCCACGCTTCGTCATGATCCACCAGCGGTTGCACTCCCCATTCACGGACCGTGCTGCAGACGAAAGGGTATTGTTGCGGACCGGAGAACATGGGCCCGGTGACAGGATGGTTGGTCACATCCAGGCTGGACAGGATCCGGTCATCGATAGCCAGCTCGATCTGGTTCTCGCCGTTCTCCAGCCCCGCGAGCAGTACTTCGATCCGCCCTTGACGCTGCAGAACACGTTCCGGGGAAACTGGCTGACCATTGATCAGAAACTGCATTCGCTCAAGGTCCGCCGCACTGCTCAGCTCATTGACCGCCAGCAGGACATCACCTCCGCTGACCTGGTGGGCGGCACTGGAAATCGGCTGCAGACTGGCTTCGAGGCTCGAGGTATCCGGTGTGGTCGGGGACTGCGGGCCACAGGCAGCGCCAAAAAGCGCAATTGAAAGAGCCATGGGTAGCAGGGCGGGACGCAGATTGGGGCTGGATTGGCGCATGATGGATGACCTCCGGCAGTTTATTGTTTTTGCTTGTCTGCCAAATTAGCATGAAATTCCGGGCGCGTCCTCCAGGGACCTCCTGAAATAGCATGACATGCCTTTTCAGAGGCTCCCTGAAGGCGACAAGCCCTGCCTCTGTTGTTATGCTCTGTCGCCTTGAATGGACAGCCGAGAAGCGAGGAAGCAACATGGATTACCAGACCCTGGACTGTTCACTGGACGAAGGCGTACTTACCCTCCGCCTGAATCGCCCGGAACAACTCAACGCGTTCACTGTCACAATGGCGAATGAACTGGTCGATTTTTTCACGCTGGCCAACGAGCGGGATGAGATCAGGGCCATTGTTGTCACCGGCGCGGGTCGGGCCTTCTGCGCGGGCATGGATCTGTCCGCTGAAGGCAATGTCTTCGGACTTGATGAATCGCTGCAACCCGGCCTGGAAGACATGGAAAGTCGCCTGGATGATCCGCAAGTGCGTGACGGCGTGCGCGACACCGGCGGTCGTGTTTCGCTCGCCATCTACAACTGCAACAAACCCGTGATTGCCGCGATCAATGGTGCCGCCGTGGGTATCGGTGCCACGATGACTCTGCCCATGGATATCCGCCTGGCCTCCACGGACGCTCGTATCGGTTTTGTGTTCAGCAAGATCGGCATTGTGCCGGAAGCCTGCTCATCCTGGTTCCTGCCCCGCCTGGTGGGTATGCAGCAGGCACTGGAATGGGTCTATACCGGCGATATCCTCAAAGCGGAACAGGCCAGGGAGGGCGGACTGGTACTGCGCGTCACCGAGCCCGGACAACTGCTGGCAGAAGCGCAGGAACTTGCCCGCCGGATCACCGAGAATCGTTCACCGGTAGCCACTGCCCTCACCCGGCAGATGATGTATCGCAATGCAACACAGCCCCATCCGCTCGAAGCGCACAAGATCGACTCACTGGCCATGTTCTACACCAGTATCGGAGACGGTAAGGAAGGCGTGGAAAGTTTCCGGGAGAAGCGCCCACCGGTTTTCCGCTCTACGGTATCCGCAGACATGCCGCCCTTTTTCCCCTGGTGGGAGGAATCAGAATGACGCTCGAGCAGTTGCAGAATGACATCATCGAATTGCAGACGCGACTACAGTTTCAGGAAGACACCATCCACAAACTGGACTCGGAACTGATCGTGCAGAACCACAGCATCGACAAGCTCCTGCAGCGGATCAACGGACTGGAGGGCCAGCTGGAACAGATGCGGGACGAACAGGCCTCGGCCCGCAAGGATGCCGACGACCGCCCCCCGCATTACTGAAGCCGTCGTCGATCCAGCCCGTGCGATTCAACCCTCAGCGCAGGTGCTGGTTGAACCAGTCCAGGCGAGCTTCGGTGGCCTGCCTGCCATCTTCCCCGATGAATCCGTGACCGGCGCCGGGGATGGTGATGAAATCCGATTCGACCCCGGCCTGCTGCAAGGCTTCGAACATATTGATACTGTGACTGATATCGACCAGCTCATCAGCATCGCCATGGATCAATAACACCGGAGGATCTCCGGCACCGGCAAGCAACAGAGGCGATATGGCAGCGGCCTGCTCCTGCGGAAAGTCCAGGGCCGGGAAACGGTCGTTGGGACCGGTCATCTGCCGCAGATCCACCGGCGGGAAGTAGGCCACCACCGCTGCCACGGCATTGCTGTGGCGCAGTACAGGATCGTCAGCCGAGGGATGACCTTCATCGGCATTGAGCCCGATCATCAATGACAGATGCCCGCCAGCGCTCGAACCCGTCACCCCGAGGCGATCAGCGTCAATACCGTACTCGTCAGCGTTCATCCGGATGTGGCGCAGGGCCCGGCTGACGTCGGCATAGGCTTCGGGCACATAATAGCGTGGCGCGCTGCCGTGATGCACCGCAAACACCGTGTATCCCTCGTCCAGCAAATACCGGTATCCCTCGATTCGATTCTCGGGTTCGGTCCAGCGGGAAAACCAACCGCCGCTGATCATGTAGACAACCGCCGCGCCGTTGGCCTCCTCCTCTGGCTGGAACACATCATAGATCAGCGCCATACCATCCTTGTGGCCGTAGATCACATCCGGTTGTATCTGTACCCCGGCCTGGGCCAATCCCCACGTGGATAACAGACACAATAACAGCAGATTGCGTGCAAGAACTTTCATATCCCTTCCTCTTTTCCTTTTGATTCATAAGGTAATCTACCCGGGAACCATTGACTGATGCTTTGGCCAAGTCCGGATTTTCACGTTACCATGATAGTTACATTTGCCATCAAGGAGCCAGCCCATGAGTGAATTGTCACAACGCAAATGCGAACCATGTGAAGGTGGCGTCAGTCCGATGGGGGCCGAAGAGGCCCGCAAACACCTGTCCATGATCAACGATGACTGGAAGATGGACAGCGACGGAAAGCAGATCAGCCGCGATTTCAAATTCCGCGACTACTATCAGACTACCGCCTTCATCAATG
>PWQG01000110.1 GCA_003556835.1 Gammaproteobacteria bacterium | reverse complement strand
GTTTCTCGTCGTTGCGTGCTTTCATGGTGCTGCCTCCTCTTGGGGTTCATATAAGGTGGTGAATTTCGCGCGCCCTCAGAAGTGCTCCTCCAGGCGAGCGCGCAGTGGACCCTGAACGGAATCCGGAATCAGAAAGCCGATCCCGAACTCGTTGTTGGTCAGGTGGACGGCGTGGAAATACCCGGGATGGCGGGAGACCCCTTCCCAGTCGATCGAGTCGAGACGGGTGGGCAATTCGGGCAGGGGCAGATCCCGGTCCAGGTCTTCCGGTTCGATGAGCACCAGATAGCCTTCTCCGGGACCGATGCGGGGCAGGAGCTCCCCGGCGATCTCGCACGCCGGGTGATCGGGTGGCAGGTCGGATGGACGTTTCAGTACGAGCACGACATTTCTCCTTATCAATGGGCACAAAAAAACCCGCTCAAGGCGGGGTGCGGTGGTTACGCGGAGCGGGGATCAGTCCGGCGGTTCGGCGCGAGCCCGGCAGAAGGCCCGGATGGTGGGATCGACCGTGATCTCGTCGGGAACGATCAGGACGCCCGCCCGACCGTCGTCGCTGAAGATCAGAACGAGTTCATAACAGCGGGCCCCGGGATGATGGGCCAGCCATTCATACGGGGGATCGAAGACCCCGGACTCGGACACGAGCCAGCCGCCGAATAGACGGTCCAGCTCCGAAAGCCCGTCGCCGGGCTCGACCAGGATGAATTCACCCCAATCATCGGACCGGAGTTGACGGAGACGCCGCTCCAGAAGCCGGCGCAGTTCGGAGGGCAGAGCGGACAGCTCGCCCGGATGACGCAGGATACGCATGGGGACCTCCTACTATCGATGGACACAAAAAAGCCCCGCGGGCCACGAAGGCCGGCGGGGCGGGGGTGAGGGTGATTAGGTCACGAGGGCCGGTCCCGAGCAGGCTGGTTGGAGGGCAGCGCCCCCAAAGTGCCGGCGAACCAGTCCCCAAGGTGGATTCGGGGTGCCGGCGAAACGTCAACGCGAGCCCATTTCCTGAGGAGGCAAATGCCTTGTTCGCGCGCTATACTCAAATCAATGCAGGCTACTCTGTGTCAGTCTCAATGCAATGGTTGTAGAGCGATCAATGAAACACTGGGCTCTCTGTTTCTTTATCGTCGGGCTATTCATGGCTCCTTTCGTCGGCGCCAACACTGTGTATCGTTGGACTGACCATGAGGGTGTGAAGCATTTTTCGCGGTCACCGCCGCCAGCTGATTGTGCGACGGAAAGCTGCCTGGAAATCTTGGGTGGTTTTGACAAAAATATCCGCGCGCGCGAGCACGCTGAGGCCGCGAATCGGCGCGAAAAGCTAGAAAAGCAACGTGCAGAAGCAGAAAGACATGAACTATTGCGGAGAATAGTTTCTGAAAGCCAAGCCAAGCAGGATCTGAAGGCCCGTGTCCTGCTAGAGGGTACGGAGGTGTGCGGTTCCTTAACGGCCATGGAACAACATTTTCGTGGGGACTATCGGTTGAGGAATCAGCTATATCGTGATGGACAGTGCAAAAAGCTCTCGACCGACATTCCTTACTCTGTCATCGGAAAAGATATTACAAGAAAGTATCGTGGCTCAAGCCAAATGTCATACGTTCCTGTCCGCCTTTCGGGGGGCGACCTTTCTGTGGATGTTTGGGTTTTCGGATTTGAAGTTCCCTATTCGGTGAAATGGTAAAATGGTGACTTGGTATGTCGCGGTGGGTCGCGGTTTATCGCATTCCCCGAAAAGACGCGAGACGCCACAACCTGGCGTGCGAGATTCCCAGCCCCAATTAGTTCCGGCTTCCTGGGTCTATGCCAAAAATTGATTGTCCACATGCGGAAGCGGGAATCTATGTTTTGCCGAGGTGATTAGGATATCTGGTTTCCAAGCATGCCGAATCAGAAACGTTTAGTGCCTGACTATTGCCGAAAAACGCGAATCTGCGAACGGGCCTGTTGTTCCTAAGCACTCCAACAAGGCGCGCGCTGCTACTGTTAGTTGACTGCATATTATATTGTATTATGGGAGCGTGAAAACGTGTCCTCGTATAACTAAGGAGGCTCGTAACTATGCCGCCTTCCGTGGATGGCAACGATAATTTGTGCCCAAAATGTGGGGCAAAAATGTCGGGCGGGCCCCAATGTCCGCAATGCGGCGTGTATTATGAGAAGGTTTCTCGTATAAATGCACCCTCGATTAAACCAAGAAGATACATTCCTGCAAAAGCGATTGTACTCATTGCCGTTGCCTTCCTGGGGATTCTGATTGGTTTATTGGCTTTAAAAAACGACGACTCGAGTGAGAGTTCTTCCGTCCGGGCAAACACAGAACCGGCCGATGTGGATTCAAGTGTAACAAAATTTATTCCGGCGCTCGTTGCCGGCGGAGCCGACGCGCACAGGAAGGGCGACTACGCCCTAGCCTTGAGTGTGTTTCGCGCCGCTGCCGACATGGGGGATGCGCTTTCTCAGTTTTTTCTCGGAGGAATGTACAGCGAAGGTCAAGGTGTCCCTCAAGACTATATTGAGGCAGTGCGGTGGTTCCGGATCGCAGCTCGACAGGGAAAAGCAGAAGCGCAGTGGGCCTTGGGGGTGCACTATAATAATGGTCGGGGCGTCCCGCGAAGTGATACCGAGGCAGTGCGGTGGTTCCGACTTGCCGCTGAACAGGGGTATGCGGCTGCGCAGAGGTCCCTCGGGCAGAAGTACGCGAGCGGTGAGGGTGTTTCCAGAAGCGATGCCGAGGCAGTGCGGTGGTGGCACCGGGCTGCAGAGCAAGGGGACGCACAAGCGCAGAGCATGCTCGGAGGCATGTACGCCTTAGGCCGAGGCGTGCCCAGGAATAACGTTTATGCTTATCAGTGGGCGAGTCTCAGTAACGCTCAAGGAGATAAGCTGGCAGCACAATTACTCACTGGGCTTGAGCAGCTTATGACCCGGGAGCAGGTCGCCGAAGGGCAACGGCTGGCGGCCGAAGCATGGGAGAGCATGGAGCGGTGATTTTAGAACGATTCTAGACTGGCGCAGTTGAAGGACGCCGAGTACAGCGCCGAACCCAATGCTTCCGCGTGTTTTCTAGGAGCGTGCCCGGCATGGAGCTCGTGGGCAATAAGAAGCTAACACGTTGGAATTCCCCCCGTATCTGGAAGCTGCAACCAAAGGGGTTTCAGTGCCTGTTGGAGCCGGTCTCGGGGCTATTGCTTTGGGCCGGCCGGTGTTTCGTGTTAGACGGGAAAGGGATTTAGTGCGCATCCCGAGCTTCGAGGTCTCTCAACCGAGGACCGGGTGCGGGCCCACGCGGCGCT
>PWQG01000442.1 GCA_003556835.1 Gammaproteobacteria bacterium | reverse complement strand
TCGGCCGGCTCATCCCGTTCGTACACATCAAGGATTTCTTCGCCAGCCACCACCGCAATGGCGATGACGGAATCCAGCAATTCCCGCGTCAAATACATGGGCTCTCCTTTTTTCTGCATACGCGAATTCTACATCAGTTGCCACAGCCCGAACGACCCGGGAGCAATGCCGCCCTGACAAGCGAAGTGTACTTCGCTAAGATGACAGGCGTTACCTGGGCAATCAAGCAGGACTCCATAATGCTGAGCTGGTCCGAAATCGATACCGTCATGTTCGACATGGACGGCACTTTGCTGGATCTCCACTTCGACAACTACTTCTGGGAAGATCTGGTACCAACCACCTATGGCCAGCGACATGGCCTGGACAAGGATCAGGCCTGGCAGAAAATCATGAGCCAGTACCGCAACATGCACGGCACACTGAACTGGTATTGCATCGATTTCTGGACCGAGACCCTGCAACTCGACATCCAGGGCATGAAGGAACAGTGGCGCCACAAGATTGCCATCCGGGCCAATGTGCAGCCCATGCTCGAGCAACTGCGCGACGACGGCAAGAAAGTATTGCTGGTGACCAATGCCCATCCGGGCAGCCTGCAGCTGAAGATGGAGCACACGGGGCTCGAATCCCACTTTGACGCCCTGTACAGCTCTCACAATATGGGCCTGGCCAAGGAGCACGAGGGCTTCTGGAAAAGACTCCAGACCCTGGAGCATTACGAACCGGAACGGACCCTGCTGGTCGATGATACCCTGCCCGTGCTGCGGCGCGCCCAGCTGGAAGGCATCCGCCACCTGCTCGCCATCGAACAGCCGGACAGCCAGCGACCACCGATGCAGGCCGCCGAATTCACCCAGCTCAGGGACTTCGAACAACTGCTGCCCCTGAAACCGGTAGCCGCGAAAGATCGGGCGGACACAGCATGAGCCAGCGTAGCAACAAGGACGGCTCTGAGGAAAAGGTCCGCCTGGACAAGTGGTTATGGGCGGCCCGCTTCTTCAAGACGCGTGGCCTTGCCAAGCAGGCCGTGGAAGGAGGGAAAGTGCAGGCCGCCGGACAGAAGATGAAGCCGGGGCGGGAGCTCCAGGTCGGCATGATGCTCACCATCCGCCAGGGCTGGGACGAAAAAACCGTTGAGGTCCTGGGGCTGTCCGAACAACGACGGGGCGCTCCCGAAGCCCAGCAACTGTATCGGGAAACGCCGGAAAGCGTCCAGCAACGGGAAGAGCGCGCCGAGCAACGCAAAATGCAGGCCATACACGTCGAGGACAGCGGCAAGCCCGACAAACGCAGCCGACGCCTGAGGCAGCGCATAAAGCAGGGAGAGTTCCATCCGGACGACCTCTGAGGCCGGTATCCACCCCCCACATTTTTTGGCATAATGCGGGCTTGCCTCACACTGCTCCGGGAAGCTCAGGTATGACTCAGACACGCCAGGAAATCGTTCAGGACAACAATCGCAGCATCCACCACAATCTCTCCCCCAGCCAGTTGATCGAAATCGCCGTGCAGCGTGAAGAAGGCCGCCTCGCCGACAATGGCGCACTGGTGGTGGAAACCGGCGAACGTACTGGCCGCAGCCCGAAGGACCGTTTCATCGTCGAGGAAAACGACAGCAAGGAGCAGATCGATTGGGGCGCGGTGAACCAGCCCTTTGATGCGGCGAAGTTTGATGCCCTGTGGCAAAGAGTCGGTGAGTACCTGTCGGAGCAGGACATCTTTGTGTCGGATCTGCACGTGGGCGCCAGCAAGGAGCATTACCTTCCCGTACAGATCAATACCGAATATGCCTGGCACTGTCTGTTCGGCAGCACCCTGTTCATCAAGCCCGGTGACAACTACAACCCGGCAGACAAGCCCGTGTGGCAGATCATGAGCGCACCGGGGTTTGTCTGTGAGCCTGACCGTGACGGCACCAACTCCGATGGTGCGGTCATTATCAATTTCTCGCAACGCAAGGTGCTCCTGGCCGGCATGCGTTATGCCGGCGAGATGAAAAAGTCCATGTTCTCGGTGCAGAACTTCCTGCTGCCCGAGAAGAACGTGCTGCCCATGCACTGCTCGGCCAATGTCGGCGATGATGGCCAGGTCTGCCTGTTCTTCGGTCTCTCCGGTACCGGCAAGACCACGCTGTCCGCTGACGAGGATCGCGACCTGATCGGCGATGACGAACACGGCTGGGGCAAGGATATCGTCTTCAACCTCGAAGGCGGCTGCTACGCCAAGTGCATCGACCTGAGCCAGAAAAACGAGCCGGTGATCTGGGATGCCATCAAGTTCGGCGCCGTCATCGAGAATGTGGTGATCGACGAGCAGACCCGCGAGGCCGACTACAGCGACACCAGCCTCACGGAAAACACCCGGGCCTGTTATCCGCTCACCCACATCAAGCGCCGGGTACCGGAAAACAGTGCCGGCGAACCCAAGGCCATCATCTTCCTGACCTGCGACCTGACCGGGGTCCTGCCGCCGGTTTCCATCCTCTCCAAGGAAGCGGCCGCCTATCACTTCCTCAGCGGTTACACGGCACTGGTCGGCTCCACCGAGGTGGGCGCAGAACCGGGCATCAAGTCGACTTTTTCCAACTGCTTCGGTGCGCCTTTCTTCCCGCGCCCGGCCGGTGTGTACGCCGAGCTGCTGATAAAGCGTGTGCAGGAATTCGACAGCCAGGTCTACCTGGTCAATACCGGCTGGACTGGCGGGCCGCACGGGGTAGGGGAACGCTTCAAGATTCCGACCACCCGCGCCATCCTGCATGCCATCCAGAGTGGTGCGCTGCGCAATGTGGAAACCAAGCACCTGGACGGCATCAACCTGACCGTGCCGCTGGACGTACCGGGCGTCGACAACACGCTACTGGAGCCACGCAACACCTGGTCCGATCCGGCAGAATACGATGCCAGGGCAGCCGATCTCATCGAGCAGTTCCGCAACAACTTCAGCCGTTTTGAAGTGTCGGAAGAAATCACCGCGGCCGGTCCGCAAGCACTGTAACGGCCATCAGCCAGGGCACCGCCTGGTGCCCGCTGGAAACCGACCTGTAGCCGGGGGTATGACATTGGCGCAACACATGGAAGATGCCCTGAAACGCTTTGACCTGTCCGGATTCCCGGCATCATGGGCCCGAGTCAATCGCGGTATCGAGAAAGAGAGCCTGCGGGTCGACGAGCAGGGCCGTATCGCCCAGACCGATCACCCGACCGCGCTGGGTTCGGCATTGACTCATCCCTACATCACCACCGATTATTCGGAAGCACTCGTCGAACTGATCACGCCGGTTTCCGACAGTATCGACG
>PWQG01000121.1 GCA_003556835.1 Gammaproteobacteria bacterium | reverse complement strand
GGTATCATCCAGCACGGCGGTCTCTGTCGACAGGCGCCCCTGATCGTCATACCAGTCGGCGACATTGCGCCGGGCATAGTTGAACAGCTCCAGCACCGAGACCCGGCCGTTGCGATCCAGATCCGCTGACTTGCCCTGCAGTCCCTCGATCAGGAAGCGGGTGAAAACCGGATCGTAGCGCTCGGCCGCCGAGCGCGTGGCGGAAACCACCACCCTGCCCTCGGCCGACAGGGCCTGTGCGAATTCAAAGCCGGCACTGGTGGTATTGAAGATCACCAGGTCCTGTTCCGCGAACCCGTCGAGGATCTCCGCCAACTCCGGCCCCGTCACATCCGGACCGGTATTGTTGAACTTGGCTTCGCCGAAGCGACTCGAGCCGTGACCGATCATGACCAGGGTGAGCTGGTCACCCGGCTGCATCCTGCCCTGCAGCATTTCCAGGGTGCCGTACATGTCCTCCAGGCGCGAACTGCCGTGCACGCGATCCCCCGCCTGCCCGATGTTTTCGCCATCGTCGAGCAGGAGAAACACCCGATCCCTGTCATAACCGTACTCCTCGATGAAACTGTCGTGCAGGGCCACGGACCAGTCCCGGAAGCGCTCACGTACCTGCGGCGTGGCGGCGGCGCCGGTGAGAATGAGCAGGTATTTGCCGCGATCGGGATGCTCCCGGAACCAGGGCATGGATTCATTGTCATCCACTCCCGGCAACATCTGGCCCTGTGCGGCACCGCTGCCCAGTAGCAGCGTTGGCAAAAGCAAGAGGAGAAAGCCTCGTATACGACGCATCATGACAACCCCTTCTGCCGTCGCAGCGCCCAGTCAGCGCTGAGCAGTGCTATCAACAGGAACAGGAAAAACGGTCGATCCCAGAGATCCTGGCGTCGCTCCGTCGAATAGGCCCCCGGTGTGTATTGAATATCGGCCAGCAGGCGGTCACTGGCATCCAGATCATGATACTGTCCCCCACTGGCCTGGGCAACGCGGCGCAGCAGGCCGCTGTCGCGGGTCGGATCGTTGTATTCGCGCAGCGAAGGGGTGACCACGAAAGCGGCTGGCTGCTCCGCCTCGATATCACTGGCGCTGGCGACATCCACCAGGGCCCGGTAGATACCCTCCTGCTCCACCGTGAAACGGCTGCGATAGACCCCGTCCTCCTCGATATACCATTCCATCGGCATATCCGTGACCTGTCCGGTGGGATCGGTCAACTGCAGCCAGAGCGAGGCATTATTATCCGGCTCGAAGCGTTCGTCGCGCACGGTGGCGGTCACGGTCACTTCATCACCGGCGTGGTAGTACTCGCGATCAAAGTCGACCCGCACGCGTTCCGGCGCCGACACCGCCAGCCAACGCAGCATCTGTCGCCACAGCCGCTCATGACTGTCATCGGTCGAATGCATCAGCATCTGCCAGCGCCAGGTGCTGGCCGTGGTGATGAAGAGGCTGCGGCCACTGCCATAGCGCTGGGTCGCCATGATGGGTGCCGCCTGTCCCTGGTATTGCAGGGAGGGGTGCTCCATGAGCACACTGGCACCCGGCTTGGGCCGACCGGTGACATAGACACCCTGCAGGTCGGGCAGTTCCTGCCATTGCTGGCGGTTACGGGTATCGTCGCTATGGAGTTGCAGCATGGCCGACAATTCACCCTCGCGGGTCAGGCGTGGTGTGAAGGTCTCGCCGGTGGCGTGATTGCCCCGCCGGGTGCCACCCTGCAGGAAGGATGGCAACTGGGAGCTGCGCACCAGGGTCAAGGGCAGCACGTCCGCCAGGCGGCTTTCGGCAAAGGTATCTTCCAGCAGGCCACTGACCAGCAGTCCGCCACCACGCTCGGCGACAAAATCCTGGATCAGGCCGATCTGTTCATTGCTGAAGAAGTCGCGGTTCACGCCACCGATCACCAGGGCCTCGTACTGATACAGCTCCTCGCGGGTGGAGGGAAAACCACCACTCAATTCCAGTGGTGACTCCAGGCCCTGCCGATAAAAACGCCCGGGGCCGGTCTGCAGGTAACTGGCCAGGCGCAGATTGTCGTCGACATCGGCAGCGCGGCGGATGAACTTGAACTCATTGCGTGGATAACCGTCCACATAGAGTATGTTGAGCGGTGGACGCTCGGAGTTGTCGACCAGGAAGCGGTAGCGGTTGTTCTCCGGGATGGTTTCATCCGGCATCATATCCACTTCCAGTTCGTAGAGAATCGGTTCGCGGCGCTGCGGTTGCAGCTCCATCTCGTAGCGGCGCTCGGTACCATCGGGCCCAAGGCGCACGCTCTGGCTGGCAACGACCTCGTCTCCATCACGGATACGCAACTCCACGGATTCGCCCTCATAGCCGCTCTGTGACAGGGTCAGTTGCACATTGTAGATGGCGTCATCGAGGATGGTCTCGTCCACCTGCACCGAGACGATGCCGATATCCCGGGCCAGTTGTTCCTGCCCCACACCCATGGTGAAAACCGGCACGTCACGCGCGGCAAGCCGCTGTGCCGCGGCCACCGGATCGACATCGCCGGTTTCGGCCCCGTCGCTGATCAGCAATACGGCGCCCAGGGGCAGGCCGCGCAATTGATTGTCAATGGCATCCATTGAAGCACCTATCCAGGAGTCACTGCCGCCCGCCTGCAGATCATCGGCAGAGGCCACCCGCCCGGTATGTCGGTCAAAGCGGAACACCCGCACCTGGTACAGCTCCGACAAGGGTGCAATCAGGCCATCATCCCCATACAGACGCTCGCGCACCCGCTCGAGCCGGGTCTGACCGTTCTGATCGGCAATGGACATGCTTTCCGAATCATCAATGAGAACTGCCAGGTAGGCCTGCTGCGGGTCAACCTGCCAGGTGGTGACCGCCGGGCGCATCAGGATGAACACGATCAGCAGCACAGCCGCCACGCGCAGACCCACCATGATCCGCTTCCAGAAAGGATCGACCGCCCGGGTGGTGCGGCGATAGAAGAACCAGACCAGGCCCCCAAGCGCCGCCAGCACGAGCAGGGCCAGCAGTGGATGCAGACCATAGGCGAACTCGAATCGACCTTCGCGCAGGGCCTCGCGGATGTGTGGTTCGAAGAAAAGGTCCATGACTACTGCGTTGTTTCCGCGGAACCTCCACTGTCTGAAAGGGCTCTGTAATAGGCCTCGACCATCTGACGGTACTGTTCAGGCACCTCGTCATCGGAGCTGGCATAGAGGCGCCGTTCGATCTCTTCCAGCTCGGCGCGGGAGCGCAATGCCTGTTCCAACTCCGCCAGCGTGTTGCCCATTTCCGCCAGCAACTCCGGCTGATCCAGGAAGGATTCGAGATCACGGCCGGTGATCAGGCTGCGGATGGACCGCGCATTGCCCAGGGCCGCTGCTTCACCGTATTCGGGAATGCCGCCACGCTGCCGATCCTGGCCCTGGGCCAGTTCGCCGCCACTGCCACCAGCGCCCTGCTGTTCCCTGGCGTCGGCAGCCTGGTCCTCCAGGCGCTCGGTGAGTTGTTCGGACAGCTCGCGGGAACGCGAGAGTTGTTGGCGCAGCTCGGAGACCGGACCAAGACTGTCACCATCCTGCTGGTAGGCCTCGGCCTGCTGGCGCAGTGATTCGATCTGCTCGCGCAGCTCGCTGGCGTCGCGGGCGGCCTGCATGCTGGCTGTTTCCTCATCACCGCCACGACGCTCGCGACCGGGATTCATGGACTGCAGGGCCTGCCCGAGCCGGGCCAGTTCCTCACCGATATCCCGCTCCAGATCCATAGCCAGGTTGACCATGCCATTGTTGAGTACCCGGCTGCTGTCCTGCATCTGATCGCGGATCGGGCGGACCGCCCGGTTGGCGCGCTGCGCCTGGCTCAACAGGGCCTGCTCCTCATTACCGGCGCGGGCGCCTATCGCGCGCAGCATCTGCTCGATTTCTTCCAGCTCGCGGCGCTGTTCCTGTTGCCGGTTGGCCAGTTCGCGCAATTGCTCGTCGCTACGGGCTTCGAGACGATTCTGGCCCAGGCCCTGGCGGCGATTCAGATCCTGCAGGGACTGTTGCAGTTCACGTTGATCACGGGCCAGTTGTTCACCGCGCTGGGCGACGTTCTGCGCCAGCTGATTGACCGAACTCGGTTGCTGCTCGGCTTCCATCTGTTGCTGTTGCTGGCGCAGGCTTTCCAGGGCCCGCTGACTGCGCGCTGCCGCCTGGGCTGGACTGTCAGCCTGGGCCGCTTCACGCATCTGCTCCAGGGCACGCTGCATCTGCTGCTCGCCGGATTGCTGTCCCGACTGCTGACCGGATTGTTGACTGGACTGGGGTCCCGTCTGGGCCTGTTGCCGGCGATTCATCTGCTGGGACAACTGGTCCAGGTCGGCGGTCAACTGCTCCTGTTCGCGGCGCAGACGTTCCAGTTCGCGGCGACGCTGCTCTTCGCTCATGTCTTCCATGCGGCGCGAGAGATTGCGCTGGGCCCGGGTCAGCCCCTCCTGACGCCGGGCCAGTTCTTCCAGGCGACTGGCCTCCTCGCTCTGTGCCTGCCCCCCCTGGCCACCACGCTCGGGGGTGGCATAACGATTTTCATTGCGGCCCATTTCCATTTCGAACAGTTCCTGCAGGTCCTGGCGTTCCCGCTGGTCCGCGCCGCCTCCCCCGCCACCACCAGCGGTGCGCTCGAAGCTGACGTCGGTGCTGTTGATGTCGGCTTCGGCGCGCAATACATACTGCAGGGCATTCTGCTCCGGCTGCAGGGCACTACCCACCTGTTCCAATCGCAGTTCGGCCACCGCATCGTCCATGTATTCAATAGCCTGTTGCAGATTGGCCACGGCATTGGCGTAACTGTCATCGGCGAAATCCAGGCGTTCGGAGAGCCGGTCGATCGACATGCGGGCACGTTGGATGGCTTCCTGCTGGGACTCAACCAGCACCTGCACGTCATCACTGAATTGTGTCGGGGGGATCTGCTCCACCTCATTACGCAGCTTCCAGGTGGCGGCAATGATGTCCTTCTGCAGGGTCACCAGGGCACTGCCCTCGTCACCACCACCGCCCTGGCCACCCTGCTGTCCGCCCCCACCGGCTTCCCGGTAGCGGGCATCGGTGGGTGTGACCTGCAGGAAGTAGATGTCGGAAATCACTTCCTGTGGTCCGCGCAGGGCATTGTTGTCAGCCAGGGTCAGGTAATAACTGACAAAATCACCCGGCTGCACACCCAGGTCCTCCAGGTAGATCAGCTCACTGGCCTCGACACTGCGTACCTGCTCTTCAGGCAGGAAATCCACGGCCCGCTCATCCTGGCCCACCACACTGTAGTGCAGGGTGAAGTCGCTCAGGCCGTAGTCGTCATGTGCTTCGACCTCGATCACCACTTCTTCCAGCGGCATCACGTCCTGATCCTGCCCAGGACTGCGCAGCACCAGTTCCGGTGGCTCGTCCTCGATGGCGCGTATGTAATAGTCCAGCGGGTTCTCACTTTCCATCCGGTCGAAGTCGACAGCGGCGATCCGGTAGACGGCATCACGATCCACCGTGAAGCGGACCTCGCCACGTTCACCGTCAATCTGCAGAGGCAGATCGTCATAGCTGCCAGCCTCGTTCTGGAACTCCAGCATGGCCGACTGCACGGGTTTGTTGAAATGTATCTGCAGCGCCACCTCCGTGCCTTCGGGCACCACCAGATCACCGCCGTCGATCTCTTCGTCGTTCTCTATGCCGGTGTATTCGGGGTAGTGGAAAGCGACATCGATCTGCTCCACCCGGGGCAGTTCGTAGAGCGAGACGGTGTATTCACGCGAACGCTGTTCACCATCATCAAAACGTACGTAATAGACCAGCTCCTCCTGCATGGAGGGGATGTAGTGGCTGTAGAGGGCCTCGTCGGCACTGCCACCATCACGGCGCATATCGATGCCCTGCCAGTTGACATTGTCCTGGCGCAGCCGCAGTTCCACATCGCCCGGATCGGCATTGACGATGCGGGCGATGATGTTGAGGGCTTCACCGCGCTGCATGCTCAGGTCGCCGGGTTCGACCAGAATCTCGATCTGTGGCGGCTCATCGAGTTCCACCAGCGATACGGGGGTCCTTTCGGGAATGGAGGCGAAGGGCCAGAGGATCTGTCCGCCACCACTGCGGAACGCATCGGAGAACAGCAGGGCTCCGCCGGTGACCAGGAGCAGAACCGCAGCGAAGGCACTGGTGACCGGGGCATTGCGCGAATAGGCGACCCGTTCCACCTGCTCCTGCTGGCGGGTGACATGTTGCTGCGCATCCTGCCACAGCCGTTCGATGAACTGGGCCGAGACACCACGGCGTTCATCATCTTCGGCTTCGGAGAATTCGAGGGAGGTGAGCAGGCGTTGCTCGAGGTCGGGGATGTTCTCTTCCACATAGTGCGCCAGTTGCCGGTCATCCGACCACATCCGCAGGATGCTGCGATGGAACCACCAGGCCAGCCCGGCGGCACCGGCAATGAACAACAGGGAAAACAGGAACACCACCAAGGGTGGTGGCTGCAACCAGGCGCTGAGCAGACCCAGGGTTCCCAGCAGGGCGAGCAAGCCGATCAGTAACAGACTGCCATGATACAGGAGGTACAGGCGGGAGCGACGGCGACGTACCTGCCTGAGAGTTTCGCGCAATGTAGCAAACGTGGACGAGGACGAAGACATAGCGTATCTGCCTGCTGCTGTTTATGACATGTACGGCCCAACGGAACTGCCAGTTTACTATCCCATTAAGCGGGCGCTCATGGCAAGCCGCTTCAATCGCAGCCCGCCAGAAGTCGACCGCAAGTCCGGGCTCTGTCTTTCAGTACTACCGGGCTCTGCCCTTCAACCGCCCGCCGGTTCGGGCTGGTAATGACTGGAATCCTCGGGGAACACCAGGACCTCCGCCTCACGCATGGCGGTGCACAACTCATCCACATCACGGAACCCGGAAATCGAAGCCAGGGTTTCCCGTGTCGGCAACGGCAGGCGGATCAGGCCCTCGCGGCAGTCGCGAAGTGCCTGACGGGGCGTCAACCAGCAGTGATCAAGGATTTCATCCTGATCCACGGTGATGCTGACCGCCTCGCGCAGGGGACAGACAAAAAACCAGGTGGCATAACGCCGGGGCGGGCCTTCCGGTGTGGTCCAGTGCGCTATGTGGATCAGCTCCTCGGCCTGCAGACTCACGCCCGCCTCTTCCTCGGTTTCACGCACGGCGGCACGGCGTGCCGCCCGCAACTGCCCGTGGTGGTCGACCAGGCTGCGTCCGCCGGGATAGTCGAAGGCTTCGATCTTGCCGCCGGGAAACACCCAGGTTCCGCCTTCGAAGACCAGCTTGCTGTTACGCAGCAGCAACAGCGTTTCAATATCGCCTCCGGCATTCCGGACCAGGACCACGGTGCTGGCGGGACTCGGTGTCATAATACACTCCGCAATATCAGTGACGGCTTATGACCAGTCCCCCCTCAAGCTGATCATTACTCTCCCCAAGGTACCCCATTGCCCGTACCGATTCATCTCAATTTGTGTTTCAAAACTTTACCAGATGCAGCAGTAGGCAGGGCATCGCGAAATTCAAAACGTCCCGGTCGCTTGTAGGCGGTCAGCGAGCCCCGCAGAAAACGGGACAGCTCCCCGGCATCCAGCGTGCTGCCGGCCACGCGTTGCACATAGGCCACCACTTCCTCGTTGCCGTCTTGTGTCTCCCCGACCACGGCGCAGAACAGCACCTCGGGATGCATGCTGATCGCCGCTTCCACCTCGGGCGGATAGACATTGAAGCCGGAGTGGATGATCAACTCCTTGCTGCGCCCGGCAATGAACAGGTTGCCGGCCTCATCCTCACGCACCAGATCGCCGGTATTGAGAAAACCGTCGCCATCAATCAGATCTGCCGTAGCCTGCGGGTTGCGGTAGTAGCCACGCATATTGCCGGGGCCACGCACATGCAATTCGCCAACTTCCCCGCGCGGCACATCCTGTCCGTCCGCGCCAGTGATGCGCACATCCAGGCCGGGTAGCGGCTTGCCCACACTGATACTGTCCAGGGGTTCATTGAAGCGCACCTGACAGATGGTGGGCGCGGTTTCCGTCATGCCGTAGCCATTGAGCAATGGCAAACCCAGGCGCTGCTCGACATCGGCCTTCAATCCGGGCTCCAGGGGCGCACCGCCGGAGTACATGAATCGCAGATACGGCAGGCCTCCAGCGGGCATACCGTGGAGGCGGACATGATCGGCCAGTTTGGCGAACATGGTTGGCACACCGAACAGGCCCGTGATCTGCCGCTGCTCCAGGGCCTGCATGGCCATGTCTGCGTCAAAGCGATCCGCCAGCACCAGTTCGGAACCAACGTGCAGGCAGGCCAGGAACACGGCGGCCAGGCCAAAGACGTGGGAAACCGGTAGTACCAGGTAGATACGGTCCTCCGGATTAAGACCACGCAGGGCACTGGTGACGGCAGCCACATAGAGAAGGTTGCGGTGCGTCAGCATCACCCCTTTCGGATCGCCGGTGGTGCCCGTGGTGTAGAGCAGGGTGAAGACCGCTTCATTGCCACTGGCCGTATCCGGCTCCGCCGCCACCGCATCATCGCGCTCGACACCGAAGCGGTATCCGGCCCATTCCTTCTCCCGCGCCTCCCGGCCCTGCCTGCCTTCCCTGTAGTGTCGCGTGGCGCCCTCGCCGGCAAGCAGATAGACCAGCAATCGCGGCTGACTGTGTTCGCGGATGCGCTGCAACTCGGGCCAGGCCATGCGGGCATTTACAATGACCGGCCAGGCGCCCAGTTCACTGGCGGCCAGGATCATCACACCCAGTTCGACACAGTTCTCTGCCACCAGCATCAGGCGGTCGCCCGGCTGCAAACCTTCCTGCTGCAGGCAATCCTGCATCGCCCGTACCTGCTCGGCCAGTTCCGCATAAGTCAGTCTCTGCCCACGCTGATCACTCAGCGCCGGTGCTTGCGGTCGTTCGGCCGCATGGCGGAACAAGGGTGCACTCACCCGCGGCGGCAGTTCCGCGAGCAGGTCTTCCATGGCTTGACCCAACAGTTTCCGATCATTAGATTGCATGCTTTCTCCCGGAGTGATTCCTTTCCTGATGATTCACAGCACCAAACCGCCTGGCCGGCGCGCCCTTTTGTTGTCGGCCTACGATGCACCCAGTCACCGTCAATGGCGTAAGACCCTGTGCCGCATGTTTCCGGATATCGACTGGAGCGTGCTGACACTGCCACCCCGCCACTTTAGCTGGCGCCTGCGTGGCAACAGCCTGAGCTGGGCTTTTGGCGAGCGCGAAACCCTGACGCGGCGCCATGACTTCCTGCTCTGTACCTCGATGACCGATCTCTCGGCCCTGCGCGGCTTTGTGCCGGAGCTGGGCCAATTGCCGACGGCCGTCTATTTTCACGAGAATCAGTTCGATTATCCACAGTCCTCAAGGCAGTCCCGCAATGTCGAACCGCAAATACTGAACCTGTACACCGCACTGAGTGCTGATCGGGTCCTGTTCAACAGCGCCCACAACCGCGACAGCATGCTGCAGGGCGCCGAGGCGCTGTTGCGCAAAATGCCGGATCTGGTACCGGCTGATCTGGTCACACAACTGGCCGGACGTTGTGAAGTGCTGCCGGTGCCTCTGCCAGATGAACTGTATGCTCCGGCACCGGCAAAGCGCAAGCCCGGTCCCCTGCAGATTGCCTGGAACCATCGCTGGGAGTACGACAAGGGACCGGAGCAATTGTTGCATCTGGCGCGGCAACTGATCGAAAAGGGTGTGCGCTTTCGCATGCACCTGCTCGGACAGCAGTTCCGGCGGATTCCCCCGGCCATGGAAAGTCTCTGTGCACTGTTGACTGAATACTACCGGACCACGGACATCGCGCCGGGCCATATCGGTCATATCCCCGATCGGCAGGAATACCTTGAGCTGCTCGGCCACTGTGATGTGGTGCTGTCCACTTCCCTGCATGATTTCCAGGGGCTGTCACTACTCGAGGGCATTGCCATCGGCTGCACACCATTGGCGCCATCACGTATGGTCTATCCGGAATACCTACCAGAGGAATGTCTCTATGCCAGCGATCCCGACCCGGCAAGCGAGGCCGCGCATGCAGCCGCCAGGATGGAACGATGGGCCAGACAGATCGAGCAGGGAATCGCCCTGCCCGTGGTGAACGCGGACCGGTTTCGTGCCAGCGAATTGCACGCGGATTACACAAGGCTGTTCAGAGCGCTTGAGCGCAGCAACTGAATTCCGGTACTCTCCCGGTCTATAGAAATTGTGCACTGGCGGCCCCTCGCCAGGCAGTACGGCACAGGGAGCCACCATGAACATCCGAAAACTGTTTTCCAAGCGACCATACTGGCTGAAATCCAGCCTGTTGGCTCTAATTCTCATCCTGCCCGGACCGCTGCTCGCCCAGGACGAAGCCGAAGAAGACGAGGCCGCATTCCGCGACTTCCTGACCGAGTTCCGCCAGGAAGCACTGGACGCTGGTATCAGTGCCGCCACCCTGGACGAAGTGCTGCCCACCATCCGTCAGCACCGGCGGGCCATCCAGGCCGACCGGGCCCAGCCGGAGTTCGAGGACACCTATGAACGTTACCTGCGCCGGGTGAGCCCGGCACGGATCCAGTCCGGTCGCGAGCTGATGGTCGAACACGGCGACATGATCCGGGAGGTCGCGGCGCAATACAATGTGCAGCCCCGTTTCATCGTTTCCATTCTGGGACTGGAGAGCAACTACGGCACGTTCCCCATCACCGAGCCACTGTTTGATGTGGTCGCCACCCTGGCCTTTGATCGCCGCCGCAGCGCCCAGTTCCGCCGCGAGCTGATCGCCGCCCTGCGCATTGTCGACGAAGGCTACGCCACGTTGGACATGATGAAGAGTTCCTGGGCCGGCTCCCTGGGAGTGCCCCAGTTCACGCCCAGCAGTTTCCTGTCACTGGCAGTGGATCATACCGGCGACGGTCGCATCGACCTGTGGAGCATGGGCCCGGATGTGATCGCCTCGGTGGCCAATTACCTGGCCGACACGGGCTGGCGCGATGATCAGACCTGGGGCCGGGTGGTGAGCCTGCCCCCGGGTGGTGAACAGGCCCTGCCGGCACCGCAGGACGCCGGCATGACCCCGCCGGCGGTATGCCAGCGCTACCAGACCATGGGTGCCTGGCGCGGCCTGAATGAATGGCAGGAACTGGGTGTGCGCCGCGACGATGGCAGCAATCTGCCAACCCGCAATCTGCCGGCGGCGCTGATCATCGGTGACGAAGGAGACGACAAGGGATATCTGGTCTACCAGAACTTCTGCTCGATCATGCGCTACAACCCGGCCTTCCGTTATGCCCTGTCGGTCGGCCTGCTCAGCGACGCCATCGCTGAGATCCGTGACTGACAACTGAGACCCCACCGATGAACGGGCCAGGGAACCGGCGAAAGTTCCCTGGCCTGGCCTGACCTCAGGCCTCGTCCACTGCTTCCACCACCGGCACCACCACGGTCTGCCCTATGCGGACCTGGCGGAAGTCGAGTTCCGGATTGTACTGACGCAGCAACCACAGCGGCACGCTGTAGCGCTGGCGGGCAATGGCGGCAATATTGTCATTGGCGGCGATTTCGTGACGCGCCAGATCCTGGATCCGATAACTGCGGAAGAACTGTTCCTGCTGGGCCACATGGTACTGGCGACGGCGCATTTCAAACTGCTCCACATCGACCTCACTGAAATCGAGTCGCAGGCGGTCACCGACAATTACCGGCTGATTGAAGGCCAGGCCGTTGAGGGATCGTAACTGCTGCGCGCGAACCCCGAGCCAGTCGGCATAATGCCCCAGTGTCTCGGTGGCCTGGATCTCGATGGTCTGGTCAGTACCCACGCTGTAGTCGGACGGGTCTGCAGCCAGCACTTCCGAAGCCCGGGCAATTTGCTCACCAACACTGGGCATGCCTTCCTGGGCAAGGGTCTGGGCTTCAAGCTCATTGACAATGGCAACCATGCTGCCCGGGGCGGCCGGCATGGAAGCTCGCTCTGTTCCCGGTGCGCTTGATTCGGGCGCATTGGACGACGGCGCAACAGAACCCGTGGCCACTTCACGCGCTGCCACTGCGGTTTCAGCGGCCGGCTCAGGGCTTTCTGCTGTTGCCAGTGAAGATCCCGTATCGCCAGCAGCCGGCAATTGCAGTTCCTGACCCTGATAGATCCGATCCGGATTGCTCAGGCCGTTCAATTGCATCAGCACCGCCTCGGAGGTATCAAAACGTCCCGCGATGATGGACAGGGTATCCCCGGCACTCACGTGGTAGACACCATCACCGGGGCGAACATCATTGGGGCGGGCATCACTGGCCACCGCAGCCATCATTGTCTGGTTGGCCATATTGGTATCATGTGGCAACAGCAATTCCTGACCGACCCGTATGCGATGGGCACTCTGCAGCTGGTTCAGGGACACAAGCTGGGACACGCTGGTATCAAAGCGTCCGGCAATGGCGGACAGACTGTCGCCGCGCTGCACCACATAGGACACATCGGGTGTCTGATAGGCGTAGAGTCTATCAGCCGGCATGGCGGCGATCTGCTGCTCCAGCCCCCTGCCACCATTGAGCGACTGCCGCTGGATCTTGACCGTGTAGCCGCTGGGAATGCGCTTGCCCCCCTCCCATACGATCGGACGCAGGGCGGGATTGTCAAAACGCAGTTGCTCGAGGCTCACTCCCAGTTGGTCGGCCAGATCCCGCGCCTCGACATAGGCATGCAGTTCAAACTGATCATAATCCGGTGTCGGATCAAGCTGGAGCACTCCGAACAGGGCCTGGGCACGCCGCTCCACTTCCACCACAGCAAGGAACTGGGGATAGAAGTTGCGGGAGGCAAAACAGAAGGCCCGGCCCCTGTAG
>PWQG01000365.1 GCA_003556835.1 Gammaproteobacteria bacterium | reverse complement strand
GAAATCGGGGCTCAACAGTGCGGCAGCCATTTCCGATGCGCGCGGCAAACCCGCCATGATGCGCGCCAGCGGCACATCCAGGGTCAGCAGCACAACCAGCAGATAGGCCGGGATCAGGCCGGTCAACAGCCAGCGCAGTGCGCGCCGCTCGATCAGCGGCGGCCGTTGCCAGGAGCTCGGATGCGTCTGGCGGGTCAAGGTTCGTCCACCTCCTGGACGGTGGCTTCGGACCGCCAGTCTTCCTCGCCGTACACCTCGCTCATCCACGCCTCGTTGAGCCCTTCAGGCGGCCCGTCGAACACCATCCGACCGTCGCGCAGACCGACGATTCGCGGGCAGAATGCGCGCGCCAGCGGCACATCATGCAAGTTGATGATCGCTGCCAGTTGCTGCTGAGTGCATAAATCCAGCAACAGCCGCATGATCTGGCGTGAGGTGCGCGGGTCGAGGCTGGCGGTTGGCTCATCGACCAGCAGCAGTTGGGGTTCCTGCATCAGCGCACGAGCAATCCCCACACGCTGACGTTGCCCGCCGGACAGCTGATCGGCGCGCCGATTGTGCAGGCCGCCCAGCTCGACCTGGTCGAGCAGCTGGTAGGCCATTTCCACATCGCGCGCGGGGAAGCGGCGCAGGGTGGAGCGCCAGAACCCGGTCTGGCCCAGGCGGCCTGCCAACAGGTTTTCCATGACCGTCAGCCGATCGATCAGGGCGAACTCCTGGAACACCATGCCAATACGGCTGCGCGCCTTGCGCAGCTTGCCGGACTTCAGCCGGGTCAGGTCGACGCCGTTCAGCAGGATGGATCCGCTGTCGGCTTCAACCAGGCGGTTGATGCAGCGGATCAAGGTGCTCTTGCCCGCGCCACTGGGCCCGATCAGGGCGAGTACCTGGCCGTGATCCAGGTGCAGGTTCACGTCGCTCAGCGCCGCATCCGCCGCCCCCGGATATCGCTTGCTCAGGCCCTGTATATCCAGCATCGGCTGGCGCTCAACGGCACCGATATTCCAGGCCGCTGGTCTCATCGACCAGACGCACCAGGGCCCAGTGTTGCCGGTAGGTGATGGGGATGAATTGTGCTTCCCCCGACTCTCTGAACTCTGCCTGCAATGCCGTGCCCTCCCAGTCGAAGGTGAAAAATGCCTCGCGGATGAGTCGCGCCAGTTCCGGGTCGAGATCATGCGCGTGGCCATAGGCCGTGGTCGGAAAGGTCTCGGACCGATAAATCGTTCGGATGGATGGCGGGTCAATGATTCCGCGCGCCTTCATGCGCCGCAGCACCGAGTTGGCCACCGCGGCGGCATCGTAGTCACCGTTGACCACGCCAAGAATCGAGTTGTCGTGCTTGCCGGAAAACCGGGCGCGGAAGTCACGATCTTCCACCAGCCCCGCTTCGGCCAAAAGTAACGAGGGCACCTTGTAGCCGGAATTGGAAGTGGGCTGGGTAAAAGCCAGGGCGCGCCCGGCCAAGTCCTGGAGGTCATGGATATTGCTGTCGTGACGGGTGATGATCTCCATCTCGTAGCCGTAGCTGCCGTCCTCGCGAGCCATCATGGCGAAAGGAACAAAACCGGCACAATTGACCGCCAGCGGCGTTGCTCCGGTATTGAAGCCGGCCACATGCAGGCGTCCGGCGCGCATCGCCTCCAACTGGGCGGCATTCGACTGCACCGGGAAAAACCGCACCGGACGGCCAACCGTGTCTGACAGGTGGGTGATGAACTCGGCCCACACGGCAGAGTAGACGGCCGGATCTTCCACCGGTGTGTAGGCAAAAATCAGAACGCGCGGGTTTTTGAGGGTGCCCGGATCAGTCGGTGCGTCGGCCACCAGGTCGCCTGTCCGGTCGCACAGGGGTGGATTGAGCGCCGAGGGGAGGCAGTCACTACCCCAGGCCGCAGGGACCAGCAGGTAAAGGGCGAGTATCAGGATCAAGCGCATCAGAGAGGACTTGCCGAGAAAACCCCATCATGCCTATTGAACATGACGGCTTTTTTGCAGGGCGACCGGTTGTCATGACCGCGCAACATGCGCTTGTTGGAATGCCATCCAGTTCAACTGCTGGAGTCTGCATGCGACGTTCGAACGCGCTGTTTCTGCCGCTGCTGCTGTCTTTGTGGCTTCCGGTACTGGCCGCCAGTGCCGAGAGCCTGGTCATCGCCCATCGGGGCGCGTCAGCCTATTTACCCGAGCACAGCCTTGAAGCCTACGCGCTGGCTTACGGGCAAGGCGCGGATTTCCTCGAACCGGATCTGGTCATGACCGCCGATGACCACCTGATCGCGCTGCACGATCTGACGCTGGAGGCCACCACCAACGTGGCCGAGTTGTTTCCCGATCGTGCACGCGCCGACGGCGGCTTTTATGCGGTTGATTTCACGCTGGCCGAAATCCGGCAGCTGACGATGCAGGAGCGCGTGGAGCCGGCCAGCGGACAGGCCCGGTATCCAGAGCGCTGGCCGGTCGGTGCAGGGCGGTTCCGGGTCGTTGAATTCAATGAACTGATCGAGTTCACCCGTGAGCTCAACCGGGCGACGGGTCGCCGGGTGGGTTTGTATCCGGAGACCAAGGCGCCGCAGTTCCACGCTGAACAGGGCAAAGACATAGGCGCGGCTTTGGTGAGCGCACTGCTGGCGCACGAGTTGCCGACGGAGGATCTGCCGATTTTCATTCAGAGCTTCGAGCCCGAGCCCCTGATTGAGATCCATGCCGCGCACGGCGATCGCTTCGACTTGATCCAGCTCATTGGGCTGAACGATTGGGACATGAACACGGTGGACTATTCGGCCATGGTCAGCGCCGAAGGACTGAGCCGGGTTGCCGAATACGCCGTCGGGATTGGGCCCGTATTTTCGCTGCTGCTCGAGGCGGATGCTGGCGAACCATTACGGCCGTCCGCTCTGTTCAGAAAGTCACGCGAACTGGGTCTGGCCATGCATCCTTACACCTTCCGCCGCGAAGGCCTGCCGCCGGAGACCAGTCTGGAAGCACTGCTTGACCTCTTTATCGGCGAGCTTCATATCGAAGGCGTCTTTACGGACAACCCCGACGTTGCAGTTCAGCGCCGCTCCGTGGTTGCCGCGCAGGAGTGAAGCCCGGGCTGGCTGTTTATGGCCTAGAAAAGCCTGTTGACCTGAATCCAAAGTTTGGAGACAATAGCGGGCTTGCCCGTGGCTACGTAGCTCAGCTGGTTAGAGCGCGGCACTCATAATGCTGAGGTCGGTGGTTCAAGTCCACCCGTAGCCACCAACTCCTTCCCCTTCAAAAACAACCCTTTAGGTTCTATTTTCGCCGGTGCATTTCCGGCTTGAAAAGGCCGTTTTTGTCCCTGGGACGAAATTGGGACAAAATTGGGACAAATATGGGACAAGCGGGATTTTGCCACTGCGCCCGATCTGCCCAAAACGACCTCAGCACTATTCCGCTCAGCGGGTCGTTTTTCGCCAAAACGGCGCGACCTGAGCACGTTTTATGTTCGGCGAGTTTCTGTGCGTTGAGAGGGCGCGCCATTCTCTGCAGAACTAGGACTTAAAACCTTCAGGCCTGTTCTTCGCCGGGCTTTTGGCAAGTTTTGCAATCAGCTTTTCGTGTCCGGTTGCACCGAGATTGGACGCAATAGAGCTCAAATGGATTGCACTGAACCGTTCGGGTACAGTACAGACTTGGCAAAAGGCATCGAATGATGAGTGGGGACTTAGTCGGCCATGGATAAAAAGGCTCTATCCGAGCGCGACATCTGCACCAAATTCATCACCCCGGCCCTCCGCCAGGCCGGCTGGGACGAGATGTTTCAGATCCGCGAGGAGGTCAGCTTCACCAAGGGCCGCCTGATTGTGCGCGGCAAGATGGTGAGCCGGGGGCGGGCCAAGCGAGCGGATTATGTCCTCTACTACAAGCCTAATATCCCGATCGCGCTGATCGAGGCCAAGGACAACCGTCACAGCGTCGGAGACGGCATGCAGCAGGGCCTGGGCTATGCTGAGACCCTCAAAATCCCCTTCGTGTTCTCCTCCAACGGCGATGGTTTCGTCTTCCACGACCGGACGGGGGCGAGCCACCCTCCAGAGTGCAATCTGGCCCTGGATGAGTTCCCGGCGCCGGACGAACTGTGGCGGCGATACCGCGCCTGGAAAGGGCTGGACTCCGAGGCCGAGCAAGTCGTTCTGGAGGATTACCACGACGACGGCAGTGGCAAGACCCCGCGCTATTACCAGGTCAACGCCATCAATGCGACCATCGAGGCGATTGCCCGGGGCCAGGATCGAATACTGCTGGTCATGGCCACCGGGACGGGCAAGACCTACACGGCTTTCCAGATCATCTGGCGGCTGTGGAAGTCAGGCCGGAAGAAACGCATCTTGTTCCTCGCCGACCGGAATGTTCTGATCGACCAGACCATGGTCAACGATTTCCGCCCGTTCGGCGGGGCCATGGCGAAACTGTCGACCCAGGCCAAGACCATCGAGCGTGCCGACGGGACCCAAATCGACCTGCCCCTGGCCGTGGATCGGCAGCGGCGGATCGACACCGCCTATGAGGTCTACCTGGGCCTGTATCAGGCGATCACCGGCCCGGAGGAGCACCAGAAGCTATTCCGGGAGTTTTCGCGGGACTTCTTCGATCTGATCGTCATTGACGAGTGCCACCGCGGCAGCGCGGCCGAGGACTCGGCCTGGCGGGAAATTCTCGAGTACTTCGGCTCAGCCACCCAGATCGGCATGACCGCGACACCGAAGGAAACCAAGTACGTTTCCAACATCGCCTACTTCGGCGAGCCGGTCTACACCTATTCCCTCAAGCAGGGGATCAGCGACGGCTTCCTGGCGCCCTACAAGGTCGTCAAGGTGCACATCGACCGCGATGTGGACGGCTACCGCCCCGAAAAGGGCAAGCGCGACCGCGACGGCCTGCTGGTCGAAGACCGGATCTACAACACCAAGGATTTCGACCGCCATCTGGTCATCGACGATCGCACTCGCCTGGTTGCCGAAAAGGTCACCCAGTTTCTGAAGGAGGCCGGCGACAGCTACCAAAAAGCCATCATTTTCTGCGTCGATCAGGAACACGCCGGCCGAATGCGCCAGGCCCTGGTCAATGCAAACCCCGATCTGGTGCTTGAAAACCCCCGTTATGTCATGCGCATCACCGGCAACGACCCCGAGGGGCAGGCGCAATTGGGCAATTTTATCGATCCTGAGTCGAAGTGGCCCGTCCTGGTAACCACCTCGCGGCTGCTCTCCACCGGCGTCGATGCCCAGACCTGCCGGCTGATCGTGCTCGACCGCGAGGTTGGCTCCATGACCGAGTTCAAGCAGATCGTCGGGCGCGGGACGCGGGTGCATGAGGACACCGGCAAGTTCTATTTCACCCTGATCGACTTCCGGGGCGCCACCAGCCACTTTGCCGATCCGGACTTCGACGGCGAGCCGGTGCAGATCTACCAGCCGGAAGAGGGCGGCCCCATCGATCCGCCCGAGGTTCCACCAATCGACCCTGACGGTGACCCCATACCGGAAACGCCAGGCGAAGACGAGACGATAATCGTCGATCCCGAGCCGCCAGGCCCAAGGCCGGAGCCCCGCCCCAAGATTTATGTCGACGGTGTCTCGGCCCACATCGTTGCCGAACGGGTCGAGTATCTGGATGCCAACGGCAAGCTGGTCACTGAGTCCCTGCGCGATTTCACCAAGAAAGCCCTGCGCAAGCGTTTCGCCAGCCTGGATGACTTCCTCCGCCGCTGGAATGCAACGGACCGTAAGCAAGCCTTGCTGGAAGAGCTGGAGCAAGAGGGTCTGCCGCTCGATCCCATTCTGGATGAGCTTGGCAAGGACATGGACGCGTTTGATCTCATCTGCCATGTCGCCTTTGATGCCAAGCCACTGACACGACGGGAGCGGGCCGAGAACGTGCGCAAGCGCGATGTTTTCGCCCGTTATGGCGATCAGGCGCGGGCGGTTCTGGATGCACTGCTTGGCAAGTACGCCGATGAGGGCATTATGAACCTTGACAACACCAACGTGCTGCGCATTCCGCCACTTGATCAAATTGGTACGCCGATCGAGTTGGTTCGGGCCTTCGGCGGCCGACCGGAGTTCGAGCGGGCGGTGCATCAGCTTCAAATGGAACTTTACAAGGAAATAGCCTGAAGAATGTCCGTCAGAACCCTCGTTAAATCCATCCAGGACATCATGCGTCAGGACACTGGCGTCGACGGCGATGCCCAGCGCATCAGCCAGCTGTGCTGGATGTTTTTCCTCAAGATCATCGACGATCAGGATCAGGAACTGGAGCTGCTCAAGGACGATTACCGCTCCCCGATCCCCGAGCGGTTGCAGTGGCGCAGCTGGGCGGCTGATCCGGAGGGGATTACCGGCGACGAGTTGCTGAACTTCGTCAACGACGACCTGTTCCCGACACTCAAGGGCCTGGCGCCGCGCACGCCGCGTGCTCGCACGGTTCGCGATGTGTTTGAGGACGCCTACAACTTCATGAAGTCTGGCCAGCTGATGCGCCAGGTGGTCAACAAGATCAACGGCATCGACTTCAACAACCTGAGCGAGCGCCAGCACTTCGGCGACATCTACGAGCAGATCCTCAACGACCTGCAGTCGGCAGGCAACGCCGGCGAGTATTACACCCCGCGGGCGGTGACCTCGTTCATGGTGCAGATGACCGACCCCAAGCCCGGCGAGACGCTGTTCGACCCGGCCTGTGGCACGGGCGGCTTCCTGACCTGCGCCATCCGCCACATGCGCGAGCACTACGTCAAGCGGCCGGAGGACGAGACCCGCATGCAGGGCTCGCTGCGCGCCGTGGAGAAGAAGCAGCTGCCGCACATGCTGGCCGTGACCAACATGCTGCTGCACGGCATCGAAGACCCCTCATTCCTGCGCCACGACAACACCCTGGCCCGGCCCTACATCTCCTGGAGCAAGGACGAGCGCGTCGATATCGTCCTGACCAATCCGCCCTTCGGCGGCCGCGAGGAAGACGGGATCGAATCCAACTTCCCCCAGCACTTCCGCACCCGAGAGACGGCCGACCTGTTCCTGGCCCTGATCATCCGCCTGCTCAAGCCCGGCGGCCGCGCCGCGGTGGTGCTGCCCGACGGTTCGCTGTTCGGCGAGGGCGTCAAGACCCGGCTCAAGGAGCAGCTGATGGAGGAGTGCAATCTGCACACCATCGTCCGCCTGCCCAACTCCGTGTTCCGACCCTATGCCTCCATCGGCACCAATCTGCTGTTCTTCGAAAAGGGCGCACCAACCCGCGAGACCTGGTTCTGGGAACACCAGGTGCCCGAAGGACAGAAAGCCTATTCCATGACGCGCCCGATCAAGCTGGAGCACCTGGCTGACTGTGCCGAATGGTGGGGCGGCGCCAAGCGCGAGGGCAGGGTGGAGAACGAGCGCGCCTGGAAGGTCTCGGCTGACGACATCAAGACCCGGGGGTACAACCTCGATATCAAGAACCCGCATACCGTCGAGGAAGATCATGGCGACCCGGAGAGCCTGCTGGAGGATCTGACGGCGGCTGAGGCCGATGTGGCGGCCCTGCGTGACCAGTTGAAAACAATTCTGTCCGAGGCGCTGGCGCGATGAATGCGGATCAACTCCTCGCGCTCTACGAAAAGGTTGCCGAGGCGCCTGACGCCATTTCACGGCTGCGGCGCTTTGTGCTGGACTTGGCGGTTAGGGGAAAGCTGGTGGAGCAAGACCCAAATGATGAGCCGGCGGCGGAGTTGTTGAAGCGGGTTGGGGCTGAGAAAGCGAGCTTGGTAAAGGCCGGTGTGGCCCGGAAACCAAGGGATATTTCGTCTCTGGACCAAAGTGACCTGCCGTTTTCGGTGCCGAGTGGTTGGGTCTGGACGCAGCTAGGGCAGCTTGGTTTGGTGAGTCCCCGGAATGAGGCCGAGGATGACTTGGAAGCATCATTCGTCCCCATGCCGATGATTGCTGCCGAGTACGGTGTGCCCAATAAGCATGAGGTACGGTCCTGGGGCGATATCAAGAAGGGCTACACCCATTTTGCCGAGGGAGATGTTGGCCTGGCGAAGATCACGCCTTGCTTTGAGAATGGCAAGTCGACCGTGTTTCGAGGCCTGACAGGCGGCATCGGAGCGGGAACGACCGAGCTGCATGTAATTCGCCCGATCCTTGTGGAAGCCGATTACATCGTTACTTTCCTCAAGAGCCCGCAATTTATTGAGATTGGCATACCCCGAATGACCGGTACTGCTGGTCAGAAGCGCGTGCCGGCTGACTATTTTGCTGGCTCACCTTTTCCCCTCCCACCCCTCGCCGAGCAGCGACGGATCGTGGCGAAGGTGGAGGAATTGATGGGGCTCCTGGATCGGGTGGAGGCGGCGCGGCAGCAGCGCGAGGCGACCCGCGACCGACTGACCGTTTCCAGCCTCGCCCGCCTGACCGCCGCCGACGCAGAGCCCGAAACCTTCCCCACCCACGCCCGCTTCGCCATCGACACGCTCCCCGCACTCACCACCCGTCCCGACCAAATCAAGCAACTCCGCCAGACTATCCTCAACCTCGCGGTCCAAGGCAGGTTAGAAGAACAAACCCCTTCCGATGTGCCGATTTCAGAGGGGCTGGATCAGTGGCTAAGCGAGAAATTGTCTGGCCTGACTAAAGGGAAACGCACAAAACTTCTTGAGGCTTGGAGAGCAGTGAAGTCAAGCCCGCCCAATAAGCTCCCCCCTTCTTGGATTTGGGTGACGGCGGAGGAGATTTGCGAGGAGATTGTCGATTGCCCTCACTCTACGCCGAAGTTTGCGGAGAGCGGGATTGCATGCCTAGATACCAACAGTGTCAAGTCCTCTGGGTTGCTTTATGAAAAGCTGAGGTTTGTTTCGGAAGAAACTTCTGCGGTGCGGAACAAGAGATTGATTCCGCGACCAGGGGATGTGGTTTTTGCACGAGAAGGTAGTGTTGGGGAGACGGTCATCGTACCGGCTGGACTCAAATGTTGCCTTGGGCAGAGAGTTATGCTGTTTCGCCCCAGCCCAGTCGTTAGTTCTGAATGGTTTAAGTTGGCAATATCAGAGCCTTCAGCGCTTCGCAGACTCCTGACGCTGCATAAGGGAATTGGCGCGAAGCACGTAAATGTTAGAGACATGCGCATGTCTTTGCAGCCCCTCCCACCTCTCGCCGAACAACATCGCATCGTGGCCAAGGTCGATGCCCTCATGGCCCTCTGCGACCAGTTGGAAGCCGCCCTCACCACCGCCGAAACCTCTCGAACCCATCTACTTGATGCTCTGCTGCATGAGGCACTGGCCGAGACAGCCCCGGAACGCGAGGCCGCCTGACATGCCCATCCGCCACAGCATCTGGAAAGTCGGCCGCAATCCCCAGCCGCTGAATGAGTCCCGGCTCGACAGCGAGGCGTTGCTCGAAGACATGATCGTCGCCGCGCCGGAAATCCTGTCGCCGGAATGGATGATCATCGGCCGCCAGGAAGACACGGGCCACGGCGGTCGGATCGACCTGCTGGCGCTGGCGCCGGACGGGGCGCTGATTCTGATCGAACTCAAGCGCGCCCGCACCCCGCGGGAGGTGGTGGCCCAGGCGCTGGACTACGCCAGCTGGGCCGAATCGCTGGAGGCGGATGACCTGAGCCGCATCTATGGCCGATTCTCAGCCGGCGGTGACCTCGGCCAGGCCTTCCGGGAGCGCTTCGGCCAGCTGCTGGACGAGGACGCCCTGAACCAGAGCCACCAGATCGTCATCGTCGCCTCTGCACTGGATGCGGCCAGCGAGCGCATCGTCGGCTACCTCAACCGCCGCGACATCGCCATCAACGTGTTGTGTTTCCAGGTCTTCGAGACTCCAGACGGGCCGCTGCTTAGTCGCGCCTGGCTGCACGATCCCGTCGAAACCCAGGTGGCGGCGTCGACCAGTGGTCGCCGGGCGTCTGAAAAAGAGCCCTGGAACGGGGAGTATTACGCCTCTTTCGGCCACAGCGAGGCGCGCTCCTGGCCCGAGGCGGTGGAGCATGGGTTCATCAGCGCGGGTGGCGGAGCCTGGTACAGCGGCACCCTGAACATGCTCGAGCCCGGCGACCGCATCTGGGTCAAGGCGCCTGGCTTCGGTTTCGTCGGCGTCGGCCGCGTCCGCGGTGCCCCCGTCCCGGCTGCCGAGTACGAGCTATCGGGCCAGGACGGGACCCTGCAGCCTGCGCTCGAGGTACTGCGCGGTGGACACTACCACCGCCAGTTCGAGGCAGATCCAGAGAAAAGCGAGTATTTCGTCCCGGTCGACTGGCTCGAGACGGTCCCGCTTGAGCGCGCCATCAACGAGGTAGGGCTATTCGGTAATCAGAACACCGTCTGCGCCCCGAAAACTCCAAAGTGGCGGCATACGGTCGAGCGACTCAAAATGCATTTCTCACTTCAAGATGAATAGACTTTTCATTCAAATCTGTAGGCCGCTTACCTCGTCCTCAGTGATGCGCATCCTGTCAGCTTTCGGGCGGGCTCCCGATTGACTCGTGCCCGGACAAAACTTTAGAATGAGTGTTCGATTGGCGTTTAGATAGAGCATATCTCGATGGAACAAAAATTCAGCTTGCGGACCCACGGCTTCGAAGAATTAGAAATCACTGAAGGAATGACCAACGCAGCGGCGTATACAAAGGACTGCTCCGGGTCGCGTTCAGACTGCTGCACAAGGACTTGTAGTGCTGATGCCACCTTTGTCGCCAGCGATGAGGACTGGGCGAAATTTCTGGATGTTCGGGGTGGGCAGATTCAGTATTGAATATTACTGGTTTCTCCCGATCGCTCCGTCTCTGGCTCAGGGACGGAGTTGATGTGTATTTATCCCCTGATTCTGTCACTCATTTCGTTTTCCTTTCCACGCGGAAACGGATACGCCTCCGCGTTATTCCTGAACTTGTCGCAACGCTCGAATGGTTTGATGGAGAAGCCTCTTTAGGCGAGTTGCAAGACCGATTTACTGGGCAATTCTTGACTGAGGATGCTAATCGTCCTCCGGCGTTTCTGGCATTTGCCAATTATCTTTTTCAACGGGGAATTCTTGTCGAAAAAGAGTGGATGACACAGCAATTCCCTGATCACCGGACTTTACGGTACTCACGGCAGCTGAACTTCTTGCTGGATACTGAAGAAACAACAGAAAAAGCCGCGGCTGTTTTTCGCAGAATCATGAATGCGAAAATCGCAATCTTCGGTGTTGGTGCAGTAGGCAGTTGGATCGTAAAAGAACTGGTTGCTATGGGGTTTCGACGATTCGTGATCGTTGACCCTAAGCCGCTTAGACCTGCAGACGCGACCCGCAATGCCTTTTACCAAGAGAACATGCTCGGTGCCTCCAAGGCAGAGGTAGCCAGATCATACATAAGATCGGAGGCAATTGACCCTGAGGTCGAAATACGACGAGCCGCTCTCGACATAGACACAGAGATTGAGTCCCTTATCGGTACAGGCATAACGCTTATTATAAATACTGCTGACGAACCCTATATTGGCGCAACCAGTATCAAACTCTCACGCTACTGTGTGACGAAAAAACTTCCACTGCTTGTGGCTGGAGGGTTTGATGCTCATTTGGGTTGCTTGAGCGAAATGATAATCCCAGGTGTCACCCCATGCGCCGACTGCTATGCAACGCATTTTGAAGCAGCTCTACAGGACTGGAAGCCAGCTCCTCATCCCGTTGATGACAGACGTTTTGGTTTTGGTGGACTCTGTTCGCTAGCAATATTTTCAGCATCTGTGGCCGCCCTCAAGGTTTACAGGTTTTTCGCAACAACAAGCCATGAAGACACCCAGAAGGGCCGAGGAGAGTTTTTGTTCGATAACTACCGCATCGACAGTTTTGAGGTTGCGAGAAACCCGACATGCCCAACATGCAGTAGCGTTTTCGGTCACTAGAAAATGGTCGGGAAAATTGCATACGACGAACACTGGTTAGTAAGGCCGTCAGTATCCATCGTTCCCTTGGGGGACAGCATCTTCGATTTTTTTCAATCATCAACGCGTCGCTCTCGTCGTTTTCGCTTTACCCCTGAAATTGCCCAAGTGATTCTTAGCCTCGATGGCAAAGATAGTCTCCGAAAGGTGTCTGAAGCTTACTCTGTGAAAGAGGAAAATGTCACACACCTTGTCGGGCTCCTTCACGAAAAGTGCATCGTGGAGCCAAAGGCTCTTCGAGAAAGAATTAATGCGAGTAAGTTCTACAGGGTGTTGAACTTTCTCGGGGACTACTTTCCAGCAGCAGAGGTATTTGAGGCCTTCCAGAGGATAAGAGATTCGAGAGTTGGAATCCTCGGATGCGGCGCGGTTGGTAGTTGGGTCGCAATTCAATTAGCGCAGTCGGGTGTTGCTGAGTTTGTACTTATAGATAATGATATCATCGAAGAGTCCAACCTCAATCGCTCGCTTTTCTCACGTCAGGATATTGGACTGCCGAAGGTTCATGCTCTGAAGGCGGCTCTGCTCGAGATTGATTCGGGGATGAGTATAGAGACAATCTCCAGAGAGGTTGGGCGACAGGAGGATCTCGGTTTGATTTTTGGACGCGAAAAGCCGACGCTTTTCGTTAATTGTGCTGACAGTCCTTCGGTCGATCAAACAAGTGCATGGCTTAACCGCTTCTGCATGGTCGAGGAGATTTCCTACGTGATTGCCGGGGGATATAACCTCCATCTCAGCCTCATTGGAATGACAGTTATCCCAGGAGAGTCCTCCTGTTTTGAGTGCGCTCGTGCGCGTCTTGATGAACTCGAAGATGATTCTCTTAGAGGGGTCAGAAGACTTTGGAGACCAAAACGAAATCTTGGAAGCCTCTCGCCACTCGTTGGGATTACTTCTTCTCTGACTTCATTGGAGGTCATTAGGCTTGCTGTGAAGTCGGAACGTCTTAGGCCGGCGATGCTGAATCGACGCGGGGAATTCAATTTCCTCAGCAATGAAATATCTTTTGTTGATCTTCCGCCACATCCAAACTGCGAATGTGGCGCACATACCGCTCAAAAGGTTCCGCAAGTAGAGACTTCACCCGTACGTTGAGAATACTGCGAGCTACTTGCCTTGGGTGCGATGCAACCCCAGAACGGCGGTGAAAATCCGGCATATATCGTCGTTCGCGTCCATTCGCAGGCTCACATGTTTAGGTAGCGATCGGTGTCAGGACTACACAGCCTGACGTTTTGATACAGGTGCGCTGGCTAAGTCCTACAAGTGCGCCCAAAGTCGTTCGACCCGCCCGGCGCGCACCGCATGGCGCAGCGACACACCACCGGTGCGGCTGATGCGCAGACTGCGTCCGTAATGACCCACCCGCGCCTGGCGCCCGCGACGGTCCTTGTTCCCCAGATTGCCAATCATCTTCTGCCAGCCATTGCATTTCGCCGCTTCCGGCCTAGCCGATCAACGCTCGTCAAGTCGAGGTTGGGGCTGACTCATTTGCCAGCTGAATCTCGATCCTGACCAGTCACTCGGCCGGAAGGCTTGAGAACCCCGTTTGCCCTTGCATTACCGACTACCCCTCTTAGCCTGAATTCGAGCGGCGCAATTCCGCGTCGGTCAGGCGACAAGACAGGAGCTGAAGGAATGAGCAAGCGATCAGGAAAAAGCGTGCGGGTGATGAGTGCCCTGCGAGTCAAGTGTCAGGCGAGGTGCAGGGCAGGGGGCACACGCCAGCCCAACAGCCTACTTCTCGTCAGGAAGGAACTCCGCCAGGTCTTCCAGACGACAGTCCAGGTAAGTGCACAGCTTGTCCAGTACGTCGGTGCGAACCACGGCCCCGTGCTGGTTGAGCATTTTCGAAAGCGTTCCCCGGTTGATCTCGGTGGCGTCCGCCACTTCCTGAAGGCTGATCCGGCGCTTCTCGCGGAATTCCTTGTCGGCGATCTGCTGCTTCAGCTTGAATCTGATCATTTTCGACGAGCGTTCAAAAAAATCAACAAAAGGGGTTGACAATCAACAAAAGAGGCCCATAATAACCCTCAAGCGTTGAATTAAGTCGACGTTTAGGCGGTTCCATCAACATTGGAGGACGATGATGAACAGAGAGTATATTACCACCGCGCAGCTGTCCGAGCGCATTCATTACGACGAGCGGACCATCCGCAATCGGCTGAACGACTCTGTCCTGCACGAAGGCATCCACTACTTCCGCCCTTTTGGTGGGCGCAAGATCCTTTACTACTGGGATGCCATCGAGCGGGACATGGTCAAGTATTCCCTGGAGCACGCTCCGCTGACTGAAGCCTCAGTCGAGCATCCTGATCATGATGGGTTGCCTGCGAATGCGGAGGACGACCGCAAAGGCGTCCGTCGGCGTCCGGGATCAGGGAGGTCGATGCCGAAAGTAAAAAGCCCTGTCGACCTGTCGGCCAATAGGTAGGTGACCGAGCATGGGTAAGGTAAGAACCAGGCCCGAGACCGGGCGCCTGTACCTCGACTTTTCCTATCTTGGAAAGCGCTGCCGGGAGTACACCTCGCTAGAGGACACCCCGCGGAATCGCCGGAAGGTGGAGAGCTTGTTGAAGAAGGTCTTGGAGGAAATCAGCCTCGGCACCTTTGACTACGCGACTCTTTTTCCGGGGAGCAAAAGGGCTGCCAAGTTCAGGAATGGTCCCGCTACAGGTTCGGATGGTTCTTCTGCTCAGCCTGCACCAACGCCGGGCCCAGTCCCGGCAGTGGCTCCGCCGGAGTTCGTCCCGTCCACGCCTTTGTTCAAGGACTTCGCCGACACCTGGAAGATGGAGTGCACGCCGCAGTGGCGTCCCTCCCACCTGGAAGCGGTGGAGGGCGTGCTGAGCAAGTATCTGCTGCCGGCTTTTGCTGACCGTGCTGTGGAGACGATCAAGCGCGCGGATGTGCTGGCCTTTCGTGCGCAGCTCTCGAAACACCAGAGCCCCACGGGTCGGCGCTTGGGGAACAACCGGATCAACAAGATCATGACTTTCTTGCGCCAGATCCTGAACGAGGCGGCGAATCGCTACGAGTTTCCGCAAGCGTTTCAGGGCATCAAACCACTGAAGATGCTCAAGACGGAGGTCCATCCTTTCACATTGGATGAGGTCAACCTGATCCTTGAAAAGGTCCGCCCGGATTATCGGAACTACATGGCGGTCCGGTTTTTCTCCGGACTGCGCAGCGGGGAGATGCACGGTCTGCGCTGGAAAAACATTGACTTTGATGCAGGCCTGATCCTGGTCCGCGAGACGCTGGTCAAGGGTGAGGTTCAGAGTGGTGGCAAGACCTACGAGTCAGTCCGTGATGTGCCGATGCTGCCAATCGTGCGCGAAGCGCTGGAAGCCCAGTACAAGGTCACTGGCGGTCGGTATGAGTGGGTTTTTTGCAACCGCAATGGCATGCCGATCGACACCAACAATTTCGTCAAGCGGGTCTGGCGACCGATGCTGGCCTATGTCGACCTGCCCTATCGACGGCCTTATCAGACTCGCCACACCACGGCCACGCTGATGTTGGCGGCCGGAGAGTCGCCGGAGTGGATTGCCAGCATTCTGGGGCATACCTCGACCGAAATGCTGTTCAAGACCTACTCCCGTTTTGTCCCCAACCTGACCCGCCAGGATGGCTCGGCCATGAGCCGCCTGCTGGCCGAGCGCGGGCCCCGATTGAATAGCCACTAAGAGGAACATGACATGAGTACCCGCCTATCCATCATTAGCCAGAGCGGCGCCTACCGTCTGCTCGGACCCAAGGTCTCGCTGCTGGCCGAGCACCTGGTAGCGGTGTTCCGCATCCAGCCCGGGAGTGATCTGGCCTGGGCGCTTGCGCCCGAAGCCCCAGACTGCAATCACGCCGCCCTGCGTTACTGGGTGCGGATTCAGCTGGCAGAGATCGCCCTTCATCCGGTCGACAACCTGCTGGTCGCGCTGGAAGAGCGCCTGCATCGGCTGCTGCTGGACGCCTTCCCCGGTCAGGGCGGTGAGCTGGATCTGCCATCGCGCCGGGCCCAGCGATCGAATTTCGAAAAGCCCTTCTGGGAATACACGCCCGAGTGTCTGCCACGCACCAGCCAGTCTCGCGTTGTTCGGCGAGTTTCGGGCGCCGATCTCTCAGCCCCCAACGTCAACCCCGCATCTTTCAAGGAGGATTCCGCATGAGGATTCAAAACCACTCCGGGCAGCGTCCGGAGCCGATGAATGGATTCATCAGCCCGCTGTTCCGCAAGAGCAACATCGACAAGGCCCTGACCCTGGCCATCCGCGGTGTGCCCCAGGCCTGGCAGCAGACCGAGGTCCCGGTCAACCTGGAAAAAGCCCGCGACGTCTACGACGATGAGATTCGTCTGCTCGACTCGCTGCACCCGCGGCGGCGGTTGTTTTCCTCCGGGATCCTGGGCGCGGCGTTGGTCAGTCTGGCGCTCGATCCGGTCAGTATTGAGCTGTGGCGTGCCTTCAATGAAAGTCACTGGTTCCGGCACGAGGATGGGCGTATCGACCCGGCCGGTTGGTTGCTGGCCGAGAGCACTCGCCATACCGGCTACAAGCTGATTACCGTGCGCCACGACTACCAGCACTATCTGTTTCAGTCGGGCCTGGCGATCGTCCGCCATGTCACGGAGTGTCGCGAGCGCGGCATCGAGCCCTGGTTGACCGACGCACCGCGCCCGGTGTCCATTCCGGATCTGCTGATGGCGGTTCGTGAGTGCAAGAAGGTGCGGCTCAGCCCGGATCTCTTTCGGCCCAAAGCCAGCCTGGTGGGGCGGATTCCCCGGCTCCAGCCGGTCACGATCTCTCACCGCACCAACCATGAACTGGTCAGAACCATCGCGCGCCGCGCCTGCAAACTGCAGCGCTTTGCCTGCAAGAAGCGCTCCCAGCGCCGTGGCATGCAAGCGATGAAATCGTTGTCGGTTCCCGCCGAATTGGCGGCACCCGGAGCCCTGGCCGCTGCCGCCGTCACCATCAGCCTGGATCCGACCGTTGAGCGGATCTGGCGGGATGCCTTTGCCGGTCGCTGGTCCCATCGGCCCGGTGAGGGCACCACTGTGGCCGGGCAGCTGGTCCAGGCGATCAGCTTTCATAACCGCGAGCCCCACGGACTCAACAGCGAGTTGACCTTGATGGCGCGCTGCTGCATGGCCATCAAGACCCACTGTCGTCTCCTTCGGACCACCGATGAGCCGAGGCTGGTCAGTCTGCCGAGGGCAGCGACCGACACGGTCAGCGAACTCAAGGCAGCGTGTGCGGGCTTGAGCATCGACCCCACGCCGGAGCTGGAGCACGGCTATATCGAGCCCTATGGTCGTTCCGATCATTCCCGTCGCCAACCCAGCAAGAAACCGTACGCGCGGACTCGAACCGGACGGCAGGCCGAGCAGAGCTTTGAGCAGGTCCATGCCCGGTATGGCTGGCCGCGACCGGGTCAACTGATCGACCGCACGGCCGATGGTTGCGGCTACGACTACGGCATCGTCGAGCGCCGCGATGAGCCGGAATGGGCCATCGAGACCAAGAGCGTGCGCCCTGGCCAGCAGTTCAGCATGACCGAAAAGCAGTGGGCGCGGGCTAAAGCGTTGGGCGATCGCTACTGGCTGATCCTGATCCTGTGTACCCCTGAGGGCGAGCGCTATGCGGCCATTCGCAACCCCAGCGCGGTGCTGCCCGCCCGAGAGAAGCTGGTGGTGATTCGTCAGATCAACCAGGTCGTCAGCCCCACGGATTGGGCGCGGATTCTGGAAGGGCAGTGGGAGGAGTTCGAGGGGGTCGAGGGTGATGAGGCCAGCAAGTCGCCCTGTAAAGACCCGGACCACCCCGAAGACAGCGAGTAATCCAACGCACCCACTGAAACTCGACAAAGGAGACTGACCATGGAAACGCACATCCCTCGCCCGAAAACCCCTGAATTTCAGGTCAATCCGGCGATCTTCGCCGCGCGCGAGCAGCACGGAACCTTGACCGACCTGGAGATGGCCTACAAGGTCGTCATCTCAAGCGAGTGGTCGGTGTTTCTCGACGCCGATCCGTTCCTCGCCACCGCCCGCATCACCGCTGCCGGCCGGAAATGGCTGCTGCCGGTGATCCGTCAGGACTACCGCGGTGACTTGCCGGCCGGGATGCTGGACTGGGTGCGCTTGTATCAGCAAGCACACAAGCGGGCGCTGAATCATTTCCAGTTGTGGTCCGAAGTCTCGGCGCGGAATGCCACTGCCGCTACCTACCCATCGTGGAGTGGGCGGGCCTGAGTGCTCAGATTGAAAGCGATGCAGAGCAGGGGACAGGAGACCGTTTCATGGGCAAGTTGACCGACAACGACACGCGGGACGAACTCGTGGCAAGGCTGGTCGCCCATCTCTGGTTTTACTGCGGCATGGAGTCAGGCACCGACCGAATCATTTGCCTGAGTCGGGGCCAGGCCAAGGACAACCGGACGGCGCTGTATCAGTGGGTGAGATCGGAGTTGGTGTATCTGGACGGCCTGAGCCTCCCGGAGCTCCGATCCCGGCTGGAATGTCGCCTTAAACGCCGTTTGGTGCTGTGGGACCAGCACCCTGAACGCGCCAACAGGCCAACTGCTGAACACGGCTGATCAAAAAATCAGTCATTGGGAGTGCAGGGTCGTCACTGAAGGGCTCTCGGGCGTGTCCGGAATGAATGAGTTTCGCGACGTAGAGGACTTCTACTTTGATGAAGGGCGTCACGTGTACGTGTTGTGCTATGACGGAGAATAGGATGAGGTTGTGCCGTTAGTTCTTGCGAATGAGCTGAGAGCAGCAGCACTGAATAGCTGATTAGTGTCACGTAGCAGTCTGAATGCTATCCGACAACATTACATTTAAAGCACAGTGCTTCTTTGAGATGATAAAATGAAAGTTGTGCTCCGGCATCGGGATTGTTCGTTTCGAAAAAATATTGAAAAAAATCGAACGGATTATGATCCAGGCTACTTGTTAACGGATAACGCGATCGCCCACCGTATTAGTGACCGATAAATATGGTTTGAATTACATTCAGAGTAACGAGTTCTGAAAGGAGCAACACGGTGTTATTAAAACGAATTGAGAATTACTATACAGACTACACTGCGTATATCGATATCAGCAGAGAAGATCTGATTGCGGTGATTGAAGAAGCAATGAGTGATGAGTCTGCAAGAGAAGGTATCAAATCCGAACTCGGCGATATGACAGTCGAAGAGTTTGTCGATAGCAACATGGAAGAGGGAAATGGTTATCTCGCAGAGTTTGCAGCAAACCACCTGCCCCTTGATTTCGAGGATGGAGAAAGCATCACATCAACGGACCCCTACGAAATCAATTATGGACTTGAGTTAGATTAGTTACGTGCGCGTGTCGAAGGTGTGTTCCTGATGAGCTTTATTCATTCGGATTGGCAGACCGCAGAGCTGTCTATCCGACAACGCTACACTTGAAACGCTCCGCTTTTTTGAGGTCATAGAACGTCTGCCAGTCACCACCGTATATATGCATAGGAACTATAACCGCCCTTTTCCGCGAATTCCAACGGTACCCAGTGTCGTGTCAGCTTGACGTTTGACATCAACTCCGGTCAGCCTCGAGCTACCCGAGGTTGTTACATAAAAAATGCGCCGATCTGTTGGGAAAAGGTCTATCCAACGACGCGACAGCTGCCGAATGGATGCGCATGAATGGGCGGGCTGTACGCTGTGCCGGCGGAATAGTTCGCGTCGGCAATCACACCCCCTCAGGCGCGCTTTAACCGAGAGCGAAGTATTCTGAACGATGTTGTTTTACCTGCCGCTCTTTGCCCCATGTCTCCATTCAGGCTACAAGACCGTGAGCACCAGGTGAATTTCAGCAGCGCGTCGGTCTTTGCAGGCATTGATTGATCAATCCTTCCACTAGCCACGCCCCGGGTTTGGTGCCCCTGACAAGGAGCTGGCCTTGGCGGTTTTGCGTATCTGGCCGCTGGTTGCTGGCTGGTGCCATGGTGCCGATGGGCTCTCGAGCGGTTTCGCTATAGCCGGGAACGGGGGTGGCTGGATGGTTTCGGGCGAGACGCCATTGTTGGTCAACGTCAATTGGAGCTTAAACAGTAGGCACCAGAAGTCGTGTACCCGGATGGACACGAACCAGAACGGGGCAGTGCGTGCCGACTGGTAGCTGAGTTTGCGAGACAGTAAGCGCCTGAACTTGAATAGCCGGACGGACAGGTGCCAACTCTTTCAACCGCAAACCGCGCCGCGGAGCCAGGGCGGCAAAAGTCGCCAGAACTGGAATAGCCGGAAGGGCAGGGTCCGATTCGGGGAAGCGCTCTTGCAATGAGCTCTGGCTGTTCGGTCTGAGGGGCTGTGTGCCCGCGATTTTGCAGGCAGTAGGCGCCTGAACTGGCGTATCCGGCGGGGCAACTACCGCTCCGCTGTATCGCATGCCGGCTGTTGTCGCCTGTGGCCAGGCAAAATGCTCCCGAGGTTGAATAGCCCGACGGGCATGGGCCCACTCGCTCCACAGCAAATCTGGCTGAAGGGCCCGGGCGGCAGTAATCGCCCGAGGAGGAATAGCCAGAAGGGCAGGGGCCTATTCTGGGTACGACCACCGGGGCCAGATCGGCTAGAGCTGGTCCGGTCAGGATCAGAGACAGCAGCAGGAATCTCATTGGCACTCCGCTATGTTGCGCTATGCTCTATTTTCAGTATAGAAGTCTTCTGATTACCGTGATCGAGAGAGATGGAAAAGATGACAATTCGACATCCGCGCCCTCGTCACGACGGTCATCCAGTGGAAATCCGGACGCCGAACCAACCAACGGCGCTATCGACATGGCAAGAGACATCACTGCTGGCGACGGTGGTTCCAGCCGGCCGAATGCCGGATCAGCTTCATGGTGTTCCTTTTGACTCATGGCAGGATGCTCCGTTCAGCAATGAGGGTTGGAGGAGTCTGACGGAGGGCTTGTATTTCGACGAGCCGCCTTTCGAGGCCCCAGCCGACATGCGATCCGCGTCAGGCGCGATAATCGTGGAGCCTGATCGACGAGTCTGGGTGGTTTCTCCCACCAATCAGTTCTGGGGGTATGTCAATACCTTCCCGAAGGGCACCTGCGAGAGCATTGAGCGCGCTGCACTCCGGGCCAATGCGCTCAAAGAGGTTTTCGAAGAGAGCGGCTTGCGCGTCGAGTTGACTGGATTTCTCGCTGATTCGACACGAAGCAAATCCGTGACGCGCTACTACCTGGCCCGACGTCTGGGTGGAAATCCGGCCGACATGGGGTGGGAATCACAGGCAGTGCATCTGGTGCCGTTGGACGAGCTTGCCTCGTTCGTCAACCAGGATGTGGACCGGACGCTGGCGCACCAGTTGTGCACGTTCCTGTCCGGAGGCTGAGGGCTCAGACCTCTTGGAGGTCGATCCACTCGTTTCTGATCAAGACCTGTACGCCATGGCGCTGGATCTTGAGGTGGAGCGAAGAACCTGATGGCTCGCAGTCCGCATTGACTTCGGCTTCGGTGCGTGCGGCAGCGAGGCCCAGCCATCGCTCGCGAAGTTCTTCGGGCAAAACCAATGGCACCTTGCGGCCGGCGATATCCACCGTGTCTTGCATGTTGGTCGGGTCATCGCCATAGCCATCATCCCGTAGCTCAAGCCATTCAAATCCATTTTCGGACTCGGATTTCCATTGGATGCGAATGCCGGGACCAAAAATCCAGAATTCGTAGATGAGTTCGAAGTAGCCCTCGTCCAGTGAATAACCGTTCTTGGCGATCCAGGTCTGAATGTTCTTGACCTCTGCGGGCGTCAGCAGCAGGATTGGGTGAGGTGCCTCTTCCATGGTCAGAACTCCACTACTTTGCATCCAGCGGCATGGAACCCTCCAGCGTACCCTCTTCATGAGGATCGCGGGACCACTGTGAACGGCTGCGGGTGAAAACCGGCATGCAGATCGACATTTCATGCTGATAGTGTCGGAGCATACCGATCTGGTCGTGAATGAGTGAATCGCGCTGGAAAACGCTCAGTACCATTTCTGGGAGCATGGCTGAGCGCTCGCGCACCTCCTCTCGCGCTTCGATCCTCTGTGGTTCCTCCACCGTATACATTTCCAGACGCCCGGTTTCCAGCAGTTCGTCGCGCATGCGGCAGGCAGCCTCGCCCCAAGGCTGGTCGTAGAACAACACCAAAGACATCAAAAGGATGCCGTCATCGAGGGTGTGCTCGAGGGTGGGAATCAGTACGAATTGCCTGATCCGCGGTGCTGGATCCAATGTTCCTTGCACCCGAAAATAGTCTTCTGGCCGAAATACCCAGCCGGGACGGCTATTCTCCGAAAGCCGCAGGAACGGGTTGGACCGCATTTCTCCGGCGATTCCAGCATCGTTCGGATGCGAGCGGCCGAGGACTGCCATGGCGGTGTTGGTTGCCATTGATATTTACCTTGCAGAATCGCGCGAGCCTCCGAGGATGCTACAACAATTGTTTCCGGTGCTGCTAGTCCAAATGCAAGCCTCAATTGGCACCAAGCACCCACAACTCGTCGCTACTTTCTTGTTGTGCTGGCCGCCACTTGCAGCAACAACATACATCTGTTAGCTTCTGAGGCGGGTGGCTAAGGTGTTGGGTTGGTGGAAATAGGTGTACGGCGTGGATGCGTGGTGTTGCGCACTCCTGACCTGTGGTCTGGTGCTGGCAAGTTTTTGAGCTTGCGGGTTCGCTGGCGTCTGCAGTTTGTTGTGGCAGTGCTATTGCTGCCATCTGTTGGTGCGACGGCTGCTGATTCGGGTCTCCTTTTGCTTGCTGACGGTATCGAGCCCAGCATGCGTGATGTCTATGGTGCGGCATGGTTCCTGCTGGTCCCTGTCTTTTTGGCGCTATGGCTGCTCGGGGCTGAGATCGTGGTTCGAATCCTCAGCGCCCTGTCGACGCGCGACAAGGCGATTTTTTCCGGTGCCGCCGGCGCGGGCATGGCCATCGGCGCCTCCTATCAGCCGAGTGGGCGAGAACGCGAGCGGGGCGACGCTGCCTCAGCTGCCCTATTGGGCTTGCTGGTTTTTGGTGTTTTCATGCTGGCGATGTTTTTGTTGTCCAAGCGCTGGATCAGTTACCCGCTCGCTGTCATCCTGTTCATGATGTCCTATGCAAGCGCTGCCGAACGCACCGCGCACGAAATGGCTGTCGCAGAAGCCAGGAGCAATCCCGATCGAATCCTTCCTGTCGAGCAGATTTCGCTGGTCACGAATCCTGCGCTAGTCGGCTCTGGAGGTTTGCGCGTCGCTCTTCGTGTCCGTAATGGGTCCAGCCATGATCTGATCGCTGTGGCTGCCCTGTGCCGTTTCTATCTGCGCAGCGGAAACGTGGCCCACGAGGACCGAATGGGCTTCTCGCTGGACTATCGCGTTCCGCCGGGATTTGGTGCGCGGGTCGAGTCCAACGGATTTGCCGCTCGCCAGTTCGATGCCGCCGATTACGCCAACCGGGTTCGCTGCGAACTGGTCTCGGGTGAGTTGCGGTCCGTCGAGTCAGCGCGTGCGGAAGGCAGTGGGATTTTGGTGGTTCTGAGCATCAACGAGGGCAACGAGACGATCCGGGTCAGAAACGACTCGAACCGCGGCATTTCTTCGTTCGACCTGCAGTGTCTCGGTACGGCCGTCATTGGTTTTGGCCGGAGCGAGCGGTCGCTGGGGGGCAATCATGCTGGCTGGATTCGCTACAGTGGAATCCGGAGAGAGTTCAGGCGCGACGGTGAACCCATGATCCGACCCAACCGCGAGGAAACGCTCAAGTTCTCGAGCCGCTCCGAGAGTTATAGCGGTGATTCCTCAGACCGCCTGCGGCCGGCTCGCAACCCGATGCGTTGCGATATCGAGAGACTGCGCTGGCATGGTGGCGCATGAGCCTGGTCGCTGATACAAGGAGCTTTTGAGCCATGGCTGATCGCCAGCACCATGTTTCCCTCTCCTACGCCAGGGCAGACAACGGCTCGGATAACGGCCACTTCATCTCCCCCTTCCATGCACCGCGGAAGCCGCAACGCCCAAAGCCGGTCACTGGACTTCATATGGTCCCCCCAGATAACTGCCGGCGACGGTGACGAGCATGATCGAAGCGCTGATCGACCAGTGTCTGGTCGAGGTGGAAAAGCACCCGCCGGTCTTCACCACCCGGGCACTGGCCTATCTGAGCGCTGCGCGCTTTGGCCTGAGCGAGGAAGAGTTGAACCATGCCCTGGCCACTGACCCGCAAGTCATGGCTGAGTTCGAAGCCCAGAATGCCCGGACAGGGCAGGAATGGCTCATCGACCCTGACCATCCCCGCCTGCCGCCGGTGCTGTGGTCACGCTTGTATTTCGACCTTGCTCCCTATCTGGTGTCGGCCTTTACCGACCAGATCCTGCTGTACCGCTGGTTCAGCCGCGAGTTCGGCGAGGTGATCGCGCAGCGCTATCTGGCCACAGCGGAGCAGCGCGAGACTACCCATGGTCACCTGACCGAAATGTTCGAAGCCCGGGCCCCCGGCAACGACGATCTGTTCCGCCGCACCGACATCAGCGCCCAACCACAAGCCCCGGCCCTGCGGCGTGTGATGGAGCAGCCTTGGCAACTGGCCCAGGCCGGCCGGCAAGCCGAGCTTAAGAAATTACTCAGCGACTTCGGCTTCTGCCTCGGCAAGTGTGCGGCCAATCAGGGTGGTGAACTGGTTGAGGACTGGTCGGCAGTTAAGGCCGAGCCCTCATCCGAGCCAGCGCAATGGCGGCGGTTCATGCTCCGGCAAGGCCACTATCTGCGGCGTGGTGAAGCGCGCTGGCCTGCGCACAAGATCCTGCTGCAGTTGGCCTCCGAAGACGAGCCTGGCAGCCCGGTTCGTCATGCGGCCGAGCAGTGGCTGGAGCAGGACCATTGTGACTGGGTGTGGCTGAAGCGCAAGGATGTCCCGGGCCAGCGCCGCCACAATCAGACCCTAATGGTGCTCGAGGGGCATAGTGACGCGGTTCTAGGCACCAAGGTCCTGCCCGATGGCCGCATCCTGTCCTGGTCGAGGGACCACACTCTGCGATTATGGGATGGCAGCAGCGGGGCTTGCGTTGCGGTGATGGAGGGCCATACGGACAAAGTATGGGGTGCAGAGGTGCTGCAGGATGGCCGCATCCTGTCCTGGTCTGATGACAGCACACTGCGGCTGTGGGATGGCGAGACCGGCGCGGCACTGATCGTGATGGAGGGTCATTCGGAAGCCATTTCGGGCGCAGAGCTGTTGCAGGATGGCCGCATCCTGTCCTGGTCCTGGGATGGCACGCTGCGACTCTGGGCTGGCGACAGTGGGGCGCCGCTTGCCGTGATGGAGGGTCATTCGGAAGCCATTTCGGGCGCAGAGATACTCCCTGATGGTCGCATCCTGTCCTGGTCCTCTGATGGGGCGCTGCGACTCTGGGATGGCAACAGCGGGGTGTCACTGGTCTTGATGGCCGGACATGCGGAACAAGTCTGGGCCGCAGAGTTAATGCCCGATGGCCGCATCCTGTCCTGGTCGTGGGATGGCACGCTGCGACTCTGGGATGGCGACAGTGGGGCGCCGCTTGCCGTGATGGAGGGACATACAGAAGTGGTTTCGGGCGTAGAGTTGCTGCCTGACGGCCGCATTCTGTCCTGGTCGGACGATGCCACGCTGCGACTTTGGAATGGCGACAGTGGGTCGTCACTGGCAGTAATGCAGGGGCATTCGCACCGGATTGAAGGCGTTCAGGTGCTGTCCAGTGGTTGCATCCTGTCCTGGTCCAAAGATGGCGCGCTGCGACTCTGGGATGGCGACAGCGGCGAATCAACAGTCGTGCTGCGGGGTGGTCGCAGGCAGGCATTGCAAGGGATGCAGATGCTTTCGGACTCCCTTCTATTGTTCTGGTCCATAGGCAATGAAGAGGGCACGCTTCGCATGTTAAACAGCGAGGGAGAACAGCTCGGAGCAATCAAGCAGCCATGGATTGAATCGGCGATCGAGAGCGGCTGGTGCAAACCTGTTCTGGAGAACATGCCCCTGACCCAGGCGTGTGGCGACACTTTGGCCGAAACCCCTGACATGAGGCGGATTTGTCTCGCAAGCAAGGATGGAAAATGGTTCGCTCGCTGGCAGGGTGATGTTTCAAAGATCGTTGCCTGCCTCTACGGTCGATTGGTAGTGATATCAAGCAATGATCTCATTGTCTTGTCGCCAATGCGTGGATCAAAACCCTTTGCGCTTGATTGCCAAAGGTCATCGTAAAAGTTGCATGGTTCATCCCGCAACGGGCTCGGGTGCCATAGCACTGTCTGTTATGTAGGATAAGTTCGTTGACTCTGGAGTCTTGATGCACAAACCTCGTCTTTTCCGGCTTTTCATCAGCTCCACCTTCAGTGATTTCGTAGACGAACGCGAGGCGCTGCAGAAGCGGGTGTTTCCTGAGCTGGAGGCCTTCTGCCGCAAGCGCGGTGCGAGTTTTCAGGCGGTGGACCTGCGCTGGGGCATCACCGAGGAAGCGCAGCAAAGCCATGACACACTGCGCCTGTGCCTGGAAGAAGTGCGGCGCTGCCAGGCGCTGTCTCCCCGTCCGAACTTCGCCGTACTGCTGGGCGACCGCTATGGCTGGGAGCCAGAGCCGGCACGGATTCCTGAGAACTGCTGGCACCGTCTTGTGTCTGCGGCCGATGAAGCGGATCAGGCCATCATTCAATCCGCTTACCGCGGACCGGATCGCAACGCCATTCCAGCTGTATACCAGCTGAAGCCCCGTGCGGGTGATTGGGCTGAGAGCCATACTGCAGAGGGCACGCTGCTGCAGGCCCTGCGCCGGGCAGCCGATGCGGCCGGCTTTACCGGTGACGAGCGCCTGGCGTTCTTTGCATCAGCCACGCACCAGGAGATTGCACTGGGCGCACTGGCCGAGCAGGACGAGTCCGGGCAGGCGCTGCACCCCAACGAGCATGTCCATGTCTATATCCGGCGCATCCCCGACTTGCCGCGGGATCAGTCTGCCCGGGCCTTTCTGGACTGGGATGTTGAACATGACGCCCCTGACAGCGATGCCCACGCACGCCTGCGCGCTCTCGAGTCGCAACTCCAGCAACGCCTGCCCGACCGCTGCCGCAGCTTCAGTGCCGGCTGGCAGGGTAATGGGGTTGATCCAGCCTACCTGGACACCTTCTGCCAGCAGTTCCTCGAAGACCAGAAAGCCATCATCGAGCGCCAGTTCGCTCAAGTGCAGGAAGAAACGCCCAGCGCAATGCGCAACCGGGCCCATCTGGACTTCGGCGCAGAACGCAGCCGCAACTTCCGCGGCCGGACCAATACCCTGCGCCGCATTGCGCGCTACCTGAAAGGACAGCGCCATGCCCCGCTGATCCTTCATGGGGAAGGCGGAACGGGCAAGTCTGCTCTGCTGGCCAAGGCCTTCGACAATGCTCGGGTCAGTAGCGACCAGAGCGTCCGGCTGATCCGCTTCATTGGCGGTATCCCGACCACCGAGAGCCTGTACACCCTGCTGACCACGCTCACCGAAGATCTGGCCTTGGCCTACGACCAGCCTGAGCCGTCGCCGGCCGAGACGATCAAGCAGGCCATCGAGGCCTTCGGCCAGGCCCTGACCTGGTCGAGCGCCGAGCGGCCGCTGGTGCTGTTCCTTGATGCGCTGGACCAACTCGAAAGCCGCGATGGTGCCTGGATGCTGCAGTGGCTGCCGAAGCAACTGGGCAAACACACCCGCATTGTCGCCAGCACCCGTGGCGGGCCAACACTGCAGGCTGCACAACGGCGCTACCCAAGCACCTGCATCGAGCTGCCGGCCATGCCGGCTGCCGAAGGACGCGCCATGCTCAAGGCCTGGCTGGCCGATGCGCGCGATGCCTACTACAGCGCCGGCATTGCTCCGGTGCGGGCCCACCGGCTGACCGCAGAACAGTTTGATTGGGTCATCGAGCGCTTCGAGGCACACGGCAACCCGCTGTGGCTGAAGCTGGCCTATGAGAAAGTCCGGCACTGGACCTCGTACGAACCCCCGAAAGACCTGCCGGCGACAGTAACGGGCATGATCGAAGCGCTGATCGACCAGCGCCTGATCGCTGTGGAAAACCACCCGCCGGCCTTCACCACCCGGGCACTGGCCTACCTGAGCGCTGCGCGCTTTGGCCTGAGCGAGGAAGAGCTGAACCATGCCCTGGCCACCGACCCCGAAGTCATGGCCTAGTTCGAAGCCCAGAATGAAAGAACCGGGCAGGAATGGCTCATCGACCCCGACCATCCGCGCCTGCCGCCGGTGCTGTGGTCACGCCTGTACTTCGACCTTGCCCCCTATCTGGTGTCGGCCTTTACCGACCAGACCCTGCTGTACCGCTGGTTCCACCGCGAGTTTGGCGAGGTGATCGCGCAGCGCTATCTGGCCACAGCGGAGCAGCGCGAGACTACCCATGGTCATCTGGCCGAAATGTTCGAAGCCCGGGCCCCCGGCAACGACGATCTGTTCCGCCGCACCGACATCAGCGCCCAACCACAAGGCCCGGCCCTGCGGCGTGTGATGGAGCAGCCGTGGCAGCTGGCCCAGGCCGGCCGGAAACCCGAGCTAACGAAATTAATCAGCGACTTTGGGTTCTGTTTGGCAAAGTCTGCATGCTTGGGGACTCTTGACCTTGAAGTGGATTTCGCTAATTTAGGTGGTCTAAGCTCTATCAATTTTCTTTCATCAAATCGACACGTGCTATCACGTTCATATCACACTATCGGCTGGAAGAACTATCTTGTGTTTCTGCAACTGGCGCTAGAACAATATCCAGAAAGAGAAATGCATGCTGCCGCCTTAAGATGGTACAAAAAGGGCTTGCTGCCGGAGTGTGTTCCATATGCACCTAACCTGATGGAGCAAACGCCTTACATCGTGCTGCATGGCTCTGGTCGGGAAAGAGAACATTCCGAATTCTCTGAAAAGGGCTTCTCAACTGTACATGTTGATGCGGATGCTTCCAACAATATCCAGATTTTCGATGCTGTTACTGGGCAGTGCCGGCTGTTTGATGGACTGAATGGGCTTGATTTGGGCAATATCGAATCAACCTTAAATGTAATTAATCTCTGTTCAGAGGCGCCTCGGCAATTCAAAATTGCCGGTTGTCGCGCCTGGCGTCTGGAAAACAACCTTTGGTTTTGCTGGGGGCGACCCAATGGCCTTGATTGTAAGAGTGGGGGAGCTTGGCTATTGTATGAATACGGAGGTTTGCGGGAAGTAAGTCGCCTTTATAAAGTTCGTGAAACTAAGCATAAAAATCTACGCTCTGGACTTGACGGAATCTGGGTATTTCTTCCCGCCAAGCATCTATTTGAGGTCGTAAAAGCTATTCCCCTGAAAAATGGTGGTTTTGCAACCCTGGGAACTTACGCCAACCTGTCTGCGTTGCTGCTATGGCCACCTTTAAATGGCGAAGCGCCCGACGTGCTTGTCAACTATGCTCCGAACCCAGAAATCATCATGCTTCCATCCGGGCCTTCTCCGAAATATACTGGCATTACTGAATGCTCAGACGGTTCTATGCTTGTATGGCCGTTCAATCCAGACGGAATTTGCGCCCATCTAGCCCGCGAGAAGAAAGAGAGGCGATGGAAAGTGAGTCCAATTCGGGATTTTAATTCAGTCGTTGGGGCTCAATCTTTCGCAATTAAAAACGGGGTTGAGCGACTAATTGTTTGGGATTGTTCCGGGCGAGTGATTCTAGTGAAAAAAGAAATGCTGGATCCTGTTCCATATCGATCTCAACTGATGAGTGAGCCGATTTCCCGGCCTCCGCGAATGCTTTGGAACTCAGCAAGCCCTCACTATTTGTCAAATGCCGACTACAAAGTATCAGCTCTATATCAAAATAGAGCAGGAATGCTTGTTGCTGAAGTAGATAGGTCACATGGAATGACTGATATTTTTATTTGGAGGCTAGTTAGACGGGATTACAGATTGTCTAATAAGAATGCCTATTGGAACTTTGAACCTGATTCGATGCAGCCAAGGACTGAAAGATTGAGATGTCCTCCTAGGAGCAGTGATGACTTCCTAAAACTTGAAGAAGGTCTCGATGTTGATTCCAAGACTAACGAGTGGATGAGCTGGGGTATTGTCTACGAAGGGCACAAAAAAGTATTTTTTTCAAATAGTCACGTTAGACCTGTCTTTTTGAGGGCGTGTATTAGAAATGAACCGCCTCAAGAAAAAAAACCACAGCTGCAAGAGCTAGTCGCCTTCTTGCTTGGTCTGATTGAGGATGGGCGGGCCGAAAGACCTTTTTACTCAGCTCATAGGCGGTTGGAATTGATAAGCACGTTTTCGAAGGTGCTTGTCTCGGCTTACCCGGATGAGTTAGTGGCCGCTATTATGGAGGCCAACTTTATAATTAATGGTCAGAGTGAAGTAGAGCAACTGGAGGAGTCTCTTCTGAGTCGAATGGTTGCGGCAAGATATCAAGACTGGGAGGTCCTGAAAGCATGGATTTCGTTCTTTTCAGCGATGAATCCTCGGGGCGTGCGGAGTGAGCTTCAGAGGTTGCAAAGGCGCGCGCCCGATATATGGCAGATTTTGTTGTTAACTTCCAGATTTGATATTGATTCAGCTTCATGCCTTATCTTGGAGGCTTCTCGCCAAAAAGCCTGTCCAAAGCTCCTGGTTCACTTAGCAGGCGATTTTGAGGGTAGTCGAGCCTGGAGTTGTTCTTCAAAGGCAAGCGTTTTGTTTGGGCAGATGCCTATGCCGGAAACCTACGGTTTTTTGCTAGAGATTCGGAAATTCTTGTTGCTGGAAATTTGTTTCATGGTTTGCGGACCATGCGCATGATTACATAGTGCCTTGTAGGTGTGGGTATTCGAATCGCCTTTCATTGCGGCAGCAATCAATCTCCGCGCGGCACCTCGAATGGAGCTATTAAGAGGATTTGGATGGGCATGAAGTCGAAGGTGGTTTGATTTCAAATCTTGAGACGGGGCCTAAACACACGAAATAGGTCATCAACTATTTGCTAATATTGAGAGAACTGTTATGACACGCTATAGAGTGAATGAATCAAACATCAAAGAAGATTTTGAAAGGCTCAATAAACTGATCTCTGATCTGGAGGTATATAACCTGATTCATGACGAGAAAGCAGACCAGGTGGACCGTCTAATGGGCGAGTGGTTGATCGAAAGCTTCCCGGAGGGGCTCGACGATTTGCGGGAAGAATACGAGGCCTTGGATGACGAAGAAGCGTATGATGGCATCAACGAGTGGTTGATGTCTTACATTTCTGGGAATTGGTGGTTTCAGGAACTGGAGAGGTTTTCGGATGAGCAGAAAACAAGCATTTTCCACCGTTTCAGAGATACCTTGTTTTATTGCATGTATTCCGACACATGGGATGATGATGCCGTTCGAGCGCGGATCGATGCCGGAGCATGATGGACCCAGTCAGGATTCAGTTGGGGCGAGAACAGCTCTGACGTTTTTCCTGTCCTTGTCCTTGGCCTTTTCCGAGAGGTCGCCGTACGGCACTATGTCTGGATGAAGTCGCTTCGCATCGTCGCGAACTTCATGGTGCCGCCAGCCGCCAACTATACGCTCGGCGGTCCAGCTTCGATGCTCGGCTTCACTGAGCGCTTCGATCATGTCATTTGAATGATCTGCCTTGAGAATGACCTGCTTGAGCTGATTGTGGTCAACAAGCCTGCGGTTGGAATTCTTGAACTCCTCGGCTAGTGTGTCCCAGGGCCTATGGGACTCACTTTGGCCATGGGATTCATCCCCGGATATCGACTCCAGATAGTTCTCGTGAGCTGACCGTGCTCCGCGATCAATTGTTTGATCAAATACGACTTGCGAACTGCATCCTAACTCGATCAGATCCACAAGGCGGCCGTAACGGGTGGTTGATTTGTCTGAGTCCGACTGCAGTCGCATCAGGTTGCTGGTCGGCCGTAGTCCGACAATTACCTCCATGGCCGGCGCGCCATTGCCCGAACAGAGTTGTCGAATTGAACGGGCGAATTTCAGGCTATCGAAATCGTCATTGAATGCAATGACAACGATATCGTGTGGCCGCCTGAACCACTCGCCGCAGCGACCAAGACTATCGCAGGACAGAATCTGTCCCCGATCCATTTGCTCAAGCTGGAGATTGGCGACCAAATTCAATTGAGGGTGGGCGACCGGTAACCGCTTGCGGATGACATCAATATCGTCTGATACGATCTCGATTTCCGGAACACCGCAATTTGGCAGCTGGAGCAATGGAAGGATTTGCGCGGCAAAATTGGCCGGGAACCGTTCATTGCCAGCGATCAGAATCCGGGGGGCTCTGGGATTGTGCAGAAAACCTGGGACAAGGCACTTGATGGTATCGAGCGCTAGCGTTCTCGCGGCGGTGGCGTGGTGGTCAAAGAATCGGCACTGCACACCGTCGGTCGAATTCGAGAAGGGTGGTTCATTCTCGAAGACCTCGGCGAGCTCTCTGGGCACGTGCGCATGGATGCTGGCCTCGCCAGCATCTGGGTTAATGCGGCGATACTGGCGCATCACCTTGGCCGCTTCAATCGATATTTCCACATTACTCTGTGGGTTGGGCAGAACTGCCGCTACCAAGCTGGCCTGCGCCAAGCGGGCCTCTTTCTGGTGAAGTGGGTCGGTAGCGGAGCCTATGACCACTTTGATGCCAGCTTCTCTGAGTTCGAGCAGGTTCTCATTTTCCTCATCCTTCTCCATCACGACCACGCGATGGTCTTGTTCAACGAGGGTGAGCGCAAGCCTTTTGCCGCGCTCTCCAGCGCCGCAGATCACGGCATGATCTTTCCAGTCGGAAATGCTGAACAGCGAAAACATGTCTCTGACAGCAAGAAAAATGAGCCGGAACAGACCGTAGGCGAGAACGCCGGGAGCGAGAAAGCGCGCTGACTGCAACAGCCAGTTGCTGGGTGCGTAGGGTAAGCCGTCAGGACCTTCGAGGTCGTAATCAAGGCCAAAGAGGCGCAGGCTCAGATAGGCAAGATCGTGCAGCTGCGCCGTCATCCCCTCCGCACGAAAGTGCAGCCAGGCGCCAGCAAGCCCCATCAGAAATGCCAGCAGTGCAAAGCCGGCAACAACCCACCATTCATGTGCTCGCATCCAGGCCAGAGTGTCGGCCAGACGTCCTGAGTCCCCATCTTTGTTTGCCATTGCTTGGATCCGATTAGGCCAAAGTGCCGCTGGAGTGCGGCTTGTGCAACGCCTGCGCTACTATTATCGTGTTGGGCCCCGATGCGGTCAATGCCGCGGTCGCGGAGCCTTTCTGCGTATCGGCTTGTCGCCTCAGCGTGCGGCGTCGTCGTTTTTTTAGCAAAGACTGGAATCCATTCTGGAACTGGCTTTACCATCGTCCCGGGTAAAGGAGTCGGGGACATCATGGCAGATACCACGCTGAGGCAAATCACCATGCTCGGGCTGATACCGCGGCGTCCGCCGGGCATGACCACTGCCGCCTTGCAGTCGGCGCTGGCGGCGCGGGATTTCAGTGTCGACCTGCGCACGATTCAGCGCGATCTGGTCAAGCTGTCGGCCCCCTTTCCGCTGGTTTGCGATGAGTCCGACCGACCGCGCTGGTACTGGGCGCCGCATGCCGAGACGGTGACCCTGCCGGGCCACGATTCCCTGTCGGCACTGAGCTGGCACCTGATCGAGCAGCATCTGCAGCCGCTTTTGCCCAGAAGCCTGCTGCGGGAAATCGAGCCGCATTTCCAAGCCGCGCGGGGCTATCTCGAGCAGGTTTCCGAGGGCAACCTGCGGCGCTGGAGTCAGCGCGTTCGCATGCTGCCCCGGCACCTGCAGTTGCAGGCGCCGGATACGCCGACTCAAGTGCTGGACGCCGTCTACCAGGGTCTGCTGCAGCAGCGCAAGATCGAGGTGGCATATACCAATCGCGATCGAGAGGCACCGCGAACCCTCCTTCTGCATCCGCTGGCGCTGGTCGTCCGCGACTCGGTTCACTACCTGCTGGCCACGGTATTCGACTTCAGCGACGTCCGCCAGTTGGTACTTCACCGGATGAGTGATGCGCGGCTGCTGGATGAGGTGGCGAAGGAACCGCCGGATTTCGATCTGGACCGCTACATACGCGATGGCGGCTTTGACTACGCCCGCGGGCAGCAGATCGGACTGGTCGCGCGTTTCGATGCCGCTGCCGCGAAGTCCCTGCTGGAGACGCCCCTGAGCGCGGACCAGACGCATGTGGGGTTAGACGACGGGCGGGTCGAGATCCGTGCCACCCTCATCGACTCGGAACGACTGCGTTGGTGGCTCAAGGCGTTCGGCTCGGAGGTCGAGGTTGTCGGGCCTGAACAGCTCCGCCAGTCCCTTCGCGAGGATGCAGAGAAGACCCTGAGGCGGTACGATTAGGCAGGTTGGCAATCGGCGGATTCCCCGAAAGCTGTCCCAAGCTTTCGCAGTTGGCGACAGTAATCGTCGCCATCTGTATGCATGCTGTCCAGCTCAATCCAGGGAGGGGTAGATTTGACATCACCATCGAATCAAACCGCCAAGCGCCCGTCTGCTCATCTGACCAAGACGCGATTTGCCGCTGGGGACCAGTGCGTCCTGCGCTTGTACAACGATGTCTACCATCGCGATCTCGCAGCAGCCTATTCGGAAAGCATCAAGGCGAGATTTGAAGTCGGAATCAGGGTGGGGGAGCTGGCACGACAGCGCTATCTGGATGGTGTTCTCGTCGGCCACGAGCCGTGGGAACGGGCGGCAGCGCTCGCCGATACCGAGCGGCTGATGGCCGATCCCACCGTTCCCGCCATCTTCGAGGCGGCCATCGAGCATGAGGGCGTATTCGTCCGAGTCGATATCCTGGTTCGGCATCCGGACGGCTGGGAGCTGGTCGAGGTCAAGTCGTCGACGGATCTCGACAAAGCGCCCTATCGGCTGGATGTGGCCATCCAGCACTGGGTGTTGACCGGCGCTGGCCTCCGTGTCGTTCGGGCCGGCGTTCTCGGCCTCGATCGTGCTTACGTTTATCCCGGCGGTGACTACGATCCGCAGGCGCTGTTCCGGTTCTCCGACGAAACCGAGCATTGCCTGAAGGTCCAGGCCGAACTCGGCGAGCGGGTCGCTGATTTTCACAGCGTTCTGGCCAGCGACGAGGCTCCGGTTGTCCCAGTCGGCGATCACTGCTTCTCGCCCTACGAGTGCCCCTACTACGCGCAATGCTCCAAAGGCATCGTCTTCGATGATCACATCGCAACGGAGAAAGGGGGAAAATATGCGCCTGTTGTCTAAGTCTCGCTTCAAGCTTGCCGTCGAGTGCCCAACCAAACTCTTCTACACGGCGAAGCGCGACATCTATGCTGATCTTCGGGACGATGACGAGTTTCTCCAAATGCTGGCCGAGGGCGGGCATCAGGTTGGAGAGTTGGCCAAGCAACTCTATCCAGATGGCAAGGAGGTTCGGACCAGGAGTCCATTGGATGCAGTCTCAGACACGCTCGAACTGCTGAAGGGGGAAGACGATCTGGTTCTCTTCGAGCCGGCAATCAGGTTCGACAACTTTCTCGTGCGAGTCGACATTCTGATCAGGACGGGCAATCGCCTTGAGATCATCGAGGTCAAGTCGAAGGGATACGATCCAGCTAAAGAGAACGTTTTCGTCGGAAAGAGGGGCGGATTCGTACCAGCCATGCTGCCTTATCTTCAGGACGCGGCCTTTCAGACCTGGGTGCTGCGGAAGGCTTTTCCGAGCATGGAGATCACAACCTCGCTGATGATGCCCAATAAGGCGAAAGCGGTGGAAGTTGATGGACTCAGCCAGATGTTCAGACTTGAAAAGGACTCCCACGTCGAGGTGCTGCGCCGTGAAGACGTTGACTTGCGTCAGGTGGCCGAGGATGTGCTTCAGAGAATCGATATTGATGAATATGTCGAGCGGATTCTCAACGAACCTCTGAAATACCCTGGTGGAAAGGGGGCTTTTGAAGAGACTGCCCAGTTCTTCGCGACGCACTATGCCGACGACAAGCGAATCGATACGCCCATCGGTAAGCAGTGTGGCGACTGTCAGTTCCGAGCGGGGCTGAACGACTCACTCAAGAGTGGATTCCATGAATGCTGGAAGAGGGCAACTGGCTGGGACGATGAAAGTTTTCCCGCGACTACTGTGCTCGACCTCTGGAATTACGGAAACAAGCAGGGGCTGATCGATCGCGGCGTGTTTGCACTTCATCAGGTAGGACCCGAAGATATCAGAGCCACAGAGATAGAACCCGGTTCCGGTGGGCTGACCAAGTCGCAACGCCAACTCCTTCAGGTTGAGGGTATTCCCGCAGCGTTGGATGGCGGGGGTTACTATTTCGACCGTGCGTGCTTCAGCCAGGCATCCGCAAGCTGGCGGTATCCGCTGCATATGATCGACTTCGAGACGGCAGTTAGCCCGCTTCCTTTTCACCGGGGCCGACGCCCCTACGAAACGATCGCTTTCCAGTTTTCACATCACACGATCGATGAAGACGGCGGAGTGCGGCACCAAAGCCAGTTTTTGTGCACCGCGCCGGGTGTCTTCCCGAACTACGAATTCGCTCGTGCCCTCAAAAGCGCACTGCAGGTTGACACGGGGACTGTCTTCATGTGGGCCGCGCATGAGAAGACGACTCTGACCAACATCATCGCTCAACTTGAGAACGACGCCGCACCGCTCTCAGATAAAACCGAGTTGGTGACCTTCCTGTCTGCGCTTGTAGAGGAAGGCGGCGAGCGCGAGATGGTCGACCTCCGCAACCTGGCCCAGAAGGTTTACTTCCATCCGGCCACGAATGGAAGCTGTTCGATCAAGAAGGTTCTGCCGGCGATGATCATGTCGTCGGAGACATTGCGCCGCCTCTATGCGCAACCGGTGTACGGAGTTGCCGGAGGAATTCCGAGCCTCAATAATTGGGGTGCCGAGGGTTTTCGTTGGCTGGCTGGCGATCAGCCGGACACTGCGGGTGATCCGTATGAGCGCCTCAGGGAGCTGGCTGAGAGCCTTCTCCCAGAAGACTTCACCCGTGCTCAGCGCACCAGCATCATTGCAGAAGGCGGTGCAGCTGCCACCGCCTACGCACGTCTTCAGTGCGACATGATGAGCCCGGGGGAAAGGGCGCAAACCGAAAATGCACTCAAGCGTTACTGCGAGTTGGACACTCTCGCCATGGTAATGATTGTGCAAGCTTGGTTAGTCTTTGACGGCTCTTCTCGACCATGATTTCATTGTGTACCTCACAGGATAGTAAATTATTAGGGGTTCCTCGAAAAACGGGGTTTTCGATGTGTCTTGATGTGCGTCTCGCGAAGCGAATAGCTAATCTTGCTGGTAGGCAGTGTGCATTCGTCGGGCTGGCGAGATAAATTCGAAGTAGTTATAAGAGCGCCCGATTATAGGGTGATTCGCCATAATCTAGTTAAGCCGCAGTTACAGTACAAGGAGAGGAAATGAATCAAGACGCGACCCCCTTAGAGTCAAGCGTATTGCTTCCTCATTATGTATACGTGCTTTTGGATGATGAAAGAAAGCCGTTCTATGTTGGAAAGGGGCAGGGCAATCGAGCCTTTTATCACACTGGTGAAGTCAAGCGATTTCTGAGCAAGGAGGTGCTGCCTCTCCAAACCGAGGAGCGAGCATCGGTTTCGTTATCGAATAAGCAGAGCAGGATTAGAGATTTGCTTTCTTCGGGGAATGAACCAGAGGTTATGATTGTTGGGCGGTTTGAAACGGCGGAAGAAGCATTTTCTGTGGAAACGGTTTTGATCAACTTTGTATATGGCTACGATGAACTTCTAAACAAGAATCGTGGGCGCCGCGCCAACATGGTACGCCCAAAAGGGGAATATGGTGAACTTCCAGACATAGACATCCGTCGAACTCGCGGTGAGCGAACAGGGGAGTTTTCTTCGAAAAGGATGGAAAGGCTGCAGCTTGAAGGTGCGTACGATTTTCTCAGCGAGTTTCTTGCCGCAGTCGACGATCGCGAATTCGAGGTTCGTGGATTTGAAGGGCGAGATGATCGAGGTTTTGATCCGGGAGAGTCCAACGGGAGACTCGGTTTCCTCGTCCGTATTCACGGGATTGATTTTGTGGTGAGTTTTTCGCACACCAAGCGACCTTCGATCAGTATCGCGAATACCTTGGTCACTCGGCAGAGTTTGCCAAAGGGTAGGTGTGTGCTAGAGAAAGAGTACAAAATTGGTGAGCCCAAGAATTTGAAGGTGGAGGGGCAAGGTCGGTATATAGAGTTAATCGACCAGAGCGGCATGTGTTTGCGCTTTGATGATGATAAAGAGGCGTTGGACAAGCTTGAACGCATTCGGCGTCTTTTTAGCGACAGTTCGCCAAATCAGGCCTTGGAAGGCGGTTCTTCGAAGCATTAGTTCCTATGGCGACAAAATCTGTCGCCATGTCTGACTACCTTGCCATCCAATCGAGAGGAGATGATCGGATGGCAATTCAGCAAACTTGCAGTCGGGCTCTGGCGGAGCCAGCTGCACTCGGCGCGCACGGTGCGCCACTCAATTCGCCCGTTTTTGCGGGCTACGAGCCCAAGGTCCGTCTGTGGATGTTGCGTACGCTGTGCATTCTGGGGGCGGCCTGGAACCGGGATTTCGACGCAGCCCGTTTCGTCGATGAAACCCGCATGCTGCTGCCGGTGCCCGAGGCGAGCGTCAACGACAGGTCCGCCCTTGTTGCGCACTATCGCAAGTTGCTGGTCCGTCATGAGTCAATGCATGACGAAGTCCGTGGCACGCTGGCCAGCAACCTGGCAGTTCTGGGTCAGAGTCTGCGGCTGGGGGAAACCGAGCGCGAGCTGCTGGCCTTTCTCCTCATCCATGATGCGCTGCCGGCTTTCGAGCACGCGGTGGATGCGGTGCTCGGGCGCACCGATACCGCGCGCGCCAT
>PWQG01000315.1 GCA_003556835.1 Gammaproteobacteria bacterium | reverse complement strand
TCCGGAGGCGTGACCGCCTGTCCGGGCGGACCGATGCCGGCGCTGGACAGGCCCAGCGGCTGGAACAGTTCCTGCACAACAAGGTTTTCCCAAACCTGGCCGCTGGCCGCCTCGAGCATCATGCCCGCCAGCACATAACCGGCATTGGAGTAGAGGCTGGTACTGCCCGGCCTGTGGAGGGGAGCCTCCCGCAACAATTCCGCCAGCATACGCCGGCGCTGTTCAGCCGGACTCACTTCACCTGTGTCCATGGTCCGCCAGACTTCGAGCCCGGTCAGGTCGCCGGTCAGGCCGCCGCGGTGCTGCAACAGATCGACAAGGCGGACATCCGACCATTGTGGATGGCTTTCGGGGAATTGCGAGCCAAGCAGCTCATCAAAGGTACTGGAGAAGTCCAAAAGACCACGTTCGACCAACCGCGCAGCAACGGTCGCCAGCATGGATTTGGTGATGGACCCCAGGTGCCACTGATCATCGACCTGCACGGAGATGCCGTGCTCCAGACTGCGCCGGCCACTGACTCCCAGCGCCACAATAGACTCGCTGTCGGCGACCACTGCGCCCAGCGCCGGCAGCTGTTGTTGTTGCCGGTGCGGCTCAAGCCATTGCGACAGATCCGCTGGCCTGTCTCCCAGCACAGTGGCGCTGACAGGCAGAATGAGCAGCAGGACGATGATTCGTTTGCCACGGAACATGATGCAGAACCCGTTGCCGGTTCATGAAAGTCTTCGTGGCCATCTTACTACAGGCCGGCGACGGGATCGCCGGCCGCTCTCAATTGCCCAGCTTGAACTGGCTCATCAGCTGCTCGAGGCTGGTCAGGAGATGGCGCACCTCGTCGTGATATTGCTTGCACTGCTGGTAGTCCTCGGCATTGAGGCGGCCATCACCGGCAATCTTCACACTGCTCTTGGCAATCTCATCGGTCACCTCCGACTGCTGCTGCACCGAGCCGGCGATTTCCTCACTGCGCTCGGTGATCAAAGCCACCGAAGCGAGAACGGACTCCAGCAATTGGTTGGCAGAACTGGCTGTCTCGGCACAGGACTTCGACAGGTTCACTCCCTGGTCCATGGAGCTGACAATCTCGGAGGTGTTGTCCTGCAGCTCCTGGATGATGGCATTGATCTCGGTGGTGGAGGCCTGGGTCTTCTGCGCCAGGTCACGCACCTCGTCAGCAACCACGGCAAAGCCACGACCCTGTTCGCCAGCCCGTGCCGCTTCAATGGCGGCATTGAGCGCGAGCAGATTGGTCTGCTCGGCAATTCCGCTGATCACTTCGAGCACGGTATTGACCTTCTCGTTGTGATTGCGCATGTCATGCACCTTGCCCTGTATGGAGGTCAGGGAACCGGCCAGCTCGGACACCGAGGCACTGGTCTTCGAGACCACATCGGTGGCCTCGCGTGTGGCACTGTTGGCCTGACTGGCTGCATCGACACTGGTCTGGGCCCCATTGGCCACATCACTCAGGGACGAGGAAAGCTCGGTGGTCGATGAGGCCAACATCTCGGTTTCATCAACCTGCGCCGAAGAGCGCTGCGAGGTACGGTCGATCATCTCGGAGAACTGTTCGGACTTACGTTTGATTTCCGTATTGGTGTCAACCACCTGCCGGATAATGTCGGACAACTTGCTGACAAAGATGTTGAAGCCGGTACCCAGCTGCGAAATCTCATCGCGTCCACTGTCGTCCAGGCGCCGTGACAGGTCGCCCGAGCCCTGGGAGATATCATCCATGTAGGAGCGGGCGCGGTTCAGCGGTACGGTGATCGAACGGCTCAGCAACACCGCGGCTCCCACCAGTACCAGCAACACCAGCAACACAACCAGGGCCAGGTTCCACACCCAGCTCATGAATTCAGTCTGCACATCATCCTCGAACAGACCGTGGATGATGACCCAGCCCCAGGGCTCGAACAGCTCGGAGTAGACGCGTCGCACCTCCGCTTCCGGGTGGGCCAGCGGATGATCCACATAGGTCAGCAGGTGATAACCGAACTCCTTCTCGGGATGGTAGGCATACTCGGAAAAGCCGGTGAAGCCCGGACCGGTATAACTCTCGATGATCTCGATCATGTCAGGAGCCGCTTCCCGATAACCGCTCTGCTCCAGACGCTGCTCTTCGGTCAGCCCCTGCGTTGCCGCCATGGCACGCCGCACCTCTGCATCGGAATCCAGCGCCTGATCCTCGCCACGGAAAGGATGGGCGAGAATCTGTCCAAAACGGTGGAAGAGAAGCAGGTAATTACGCTCATCGACCACGGAGTTGTTGATCAGGAAACGTCCTCTGCGCCGCGCTTCGGCATTGCTGATCTCCCCGTTTTCCACCATCTCGTGCAGGCCTTCCAGATAGTCCACCACCATCTGGACCTGATTGACACTGCCCTGCTCGAGCTGGTCCATGAATTTGGCTCGTGCCTGGAACAGCAGTGACGTGCTGAGCCCCAGAATTGCGATGATGCTGACACCCACGATCAGCCAGACACGCGCTCGAATGGTCAATCCACTAAACATGTTCGTCCCCGGGTAGCTGTTGTTCTTGCTTTTGTTGAGAAAATTACTGGTATGCTTGAGCCTATCGGCCACAACCCGGTTTTCATTAGCCCCGAACCACGCACTATTGTCTTTGCCCGGGCATCAGTTGGCTCCAGAGAACTGCAGGGTTCCATCATCGATGGGGGCATTGCGCAGCAGTTTGCGGTCGCGCCGGTAATTCTGGGGATTGATCCAGGGTTCATGATCCCCCTGACGCGGAAAATAGGGCATGGCGCGCTGCATGTAGCCGGCGGGGAAGTCGGTAATGAACGGTCGCTGCTCCATATCCCGGTCCTGCTCGCGCAGGCTGGGCACGACCTGGCGGTAGCCATGCTCATCCATGTGCTGGAGCAGACGACAGGCGTACTCGGCCGTCAGATCGGCCCGCAGGGTCCAGGACGCATTGATATAGCCGAAGGTATAGATCAGATTGGGCACCCCCGAGTACATCATGCCTTTGTAGGTAAAGGTCCGGGCGAAGTCGATTTCCTTGCCATCCACCGTGAAGCTGGCGCCTCCCAGCACTTCCAACTCCAGACCGGTGGCAGTCACAATAATGTCGGCGGCCAGCTCTTCACCCGATTGCAGCCGGACGCCGGATTCAGTGAAGCGGTCAATGTGATCGGTCACCATTCGCACCCGCTCCTCGCGGATGGCACGGAACAGGTCACTGTCCGGAACCAGGCAGAGCCGTTGATCCCAGGGATTGTAGTCCGGCGTGAAGTGGCGGTCGATATCGTAGTCCGGCCCCAGTTCCTTGCGCGTCAT
>PWQG01000320.1 GCA_003556835.1 Gammaproteobacteria bacterium | reverse complement strand
GAAGGCCTGGGAGCCCATGTCCTGAGCCTCGTCCACGATCACCGAACAGAGGTTGGGACGCAGCTCGGGGTTGGCCTCGAGCAGCTGACGCGCATCGCGATAGGCGTCATCGGTCTCCTTGAGGTAGTAGCTGGCCAGGATGTGGCGAAAGCGCTCGAACACCGGCCAGATCTCCACCCGCTGCTGGCGATTCAGTCGGGTGCCCCGGCCGATTCGCGAGGCCTTCTTGTAGTCGTCGAGGCTACCGACGGACTGGGGCTGGATGACCCTGGCCCACTCCTCCTGGAAGAAGGCCAGCCCCAGGTCGATAGCAGCGGGCTTTTCCGAGTAGGCCTCTTCCCACAGCCGCTTCTGCTGCTTGGCATCCATCAGCAGGCCGTAGTCGTAGCCCTGCTTTTTCAGGAAGCTGACCACCCAGGCATCCAGGTTCATCACGTCGATACGCTCTAGCGCCTGGCTCGAGCAGATCTTATGGAGGTTCTGCTTGATATCCGCCGCCAGGTTGCGGGTAAAGGTAGTGAACAGCACCTTTTGTTCCTTCCCTTGTTCCTGCCCTGGCGTCGAAGAGCCGGCTACCTGCTCGGCTAGCCACTTGGCCCGGTGCATGGCCACCACCGTCTTGCCGGTGCCGGCGCCGCCCAGCACCCGCACTGGGCCATTCTTCCTGCCCTCGGCCAGGCGCCGCTGCGCAGGGTGCAGGAAGACCCGCCACTTTTCGATGGACTGATTAAGAACGTCCTGCAGTGCCTGTTCGTTGTCGGCCACGGTGAAGTGGGCGCGGGACTCCGGGCGCGCCAGGGCGGAGCCGAAGTCGTCGGTATCCACCGCTTCGGGTGCCGCAGGCACCACTTCGCCGTAGGCCTCCTCGAAGCTGGCCCCGGCCATCAGCATGAACAGCCCCTCGTAGGCATCCGCAGGAATCTGCTCGTTGAGGTGAGCGGTTTCCAGATCGGCCTCGATCCTCATGCTGCGGACCAACCCCAGCGCCTCCTCCGGCACTCCCAACTGCAGTAGCTGGCGGTCGCGAATGGTATCGAAGAGCCCCGGCAGCTCCGGTGCGGACGGCGGTGCCGGCGTTGCTTCCTCTCGGCGCTCCTCGACGGTAAACACCTGCAGGCTGCCGGTATTGGGGTTGATCTCCACCTTGCGATTGGCCGCCCAGGTATAGGCTGGCTCGTGGTGAGCCACGTAGAGCATCAGGTAAAGATCTTCCTTCTCTGCCGCGGCCAGAATGATGCGCACATCCTGGTTGGCCCGAATCGAGCGCAGCTTGCTGTCCTTGAAGGCCGTCAGTTTCTCGTAGTGCAGGCCGCCATGCTGAGGGTCCTGCTGGAAGAGCATTACCGCCTTGTTGGCCTGGCTCTGCTCGTTCGGGGTGAGCTTCAACAAGCTGTCGAAATACTTGTCCGAGAATGCCACGCTGACCATATCAGGCTCCTGAATCCAATCCGTTGATTACTGCTACCAGCTCATCCACGTCCGTCACCACGCGCCAGCCCTCGGCCTCCAGCTGAGGCCTGATGGCCATCTGCTCCTCGTCGCCTGGCAGCAGGAAGGCCAGCCGGTGCGCTTCGAAGATAAGCTCCGCCTGACCGATGATCTCCTCATCGGCATTCACCACGTCATCACCCACCAGGGGGGGCTCCGGCCAGCTGACCTCAAGCGCCCGCAGGGCCTCGGCAAGCTCGCCGTCGAGCAGCGCATACCACGTCGGCTCTGTCGCCTGTTGCGTCGGCCCCGCTGACGCACTGCGCTTCTCGGGCCAAAGCAGGCCGGCGGCTATCCCGCTGTTTCTTGAGTCGGGGGTCCAGGCGTACATCAGTGGCAGGAACTGCAGGAAGTTGATGGCCCCCCAGAAGCGCTGCCACTGGTAGCGGGCAGCCTCTTCGCTGCCCTGGCGCAGCTCATAGCAGATCGAGACCATGGCGTCGTCGAGGTCGAAGGTCTTGAGCAGCCCCGGGGCCGCCAGCAGCCGCAGGATGATGCCCGCCGCACCCTGATCATCGTTCAGCGCCACAGCGCCGGCCAACGCCACCGGTTCCGGTGTGCGATCGGTAAAGGCCGCAGGCAGGCCGTGCAGCGCATCGACTCCCTGCTGTTTCACCGCGGGGTCGGCCATTGAGCCGGCTGGCAGGCACTGCAGCACGAACAGCAGCGCGTGCTTCTCGAGCTCATCGGGCTGCTGCCGGGTCAGGAAGGACGCCAGCAGATCGAAGGGGGTCTTGTTGTGGTGCAGCACCGGATTGGCCACCCCGGCGAGCTTAGCCAGGCCGGCAATAGCCGCGTGGTTCTGCTCCGGCGAGGTCATGCCTGCCGGCAACGGCACGTCCATCGCCTTGTCGCCCATCACCTTGTTGACGTCATACCAGTTCAGGCTCCACACCACGAAGCCGGCGTGCATCAGCGCCTGACGTTTGAGCAGGTCGTCGCTGGCCTTCTCCGCATGGAACTTGTAGCCGTCCAGAAATACGGCCACGGGCGTCAGACCATGGCGCACTGGCCACAGCACGAAATCTGGGCGACTGGCGAACTGCACGCCCTGGGCCACCCCCAGATCCGCCTGGGGCTCCATCTCGTAGGCCAGCTCGCCGATCGTCAGCCGATAGCCGTGCTTACCACGAATCACATCCTGGGAGACCCGCACCTTCTGTTTACCCACGCACTCGTGACCGGAGAAGCGGGCCAGCGCTTCAGGGAAGCGGGCCTCCAACTCGCTATCGATCCAGGGATTGCCGCCGAGCGCACTCAGCCCCTGATCGTCCTGCACCCACTCATGCTCGCCCTCGACCACGTCCTTGAGCATCTCCAGCGCCAGCGACTTGCTGGTGCTCTCCATGCCGTAGGCGTTGCGATACTCCAGCAGGCAGCGGTAGCAGCCATCCATGGTGTGGTCATAGCAGTCGCAGGCCTGCATCACCTGATAGGCCTGGCGGAACACCTCCTGCATGTTCTCTGCGCGGCTGAGCAGCTCATGCAGGTAGCCAGTGCCGCCGGGCACCGAATCGTAGAGCACTATGAAGTGGCGTCGCTCGTCGGTCTCTCCGATCGGCTCGCTCTGATAGGCCACCCGCAGGTGGTCTACCTTGCCGCCGAAACGGCGCTTCAGGCCAAGCTGCAGCGCCGCCACAAAGGAGTTCACCTGCTCCTCGGTGCCGCCGCTGGAAAGCCGGGGCAGCAGGATGCGCAGCGCCTCCGAGGCAAACTGGCGGTAGAGATAGAGGCAGTTCTCGATGCCGCTGTCCTGATGTAAATCGCCCTGCTTGCCGCTGGCAAGCGTCTTCGGCCCGCGGGAATAACTGCACGACTTCAGGTGTGCTGGCTCTTGCTTGCCGGCAGCCGCCGCACGGGACTGCACCGAACCGCACTCGCGGCAGATCGGGAAGCCGGCCCGCTGGATATGCTCACCGGCCACATCGAAGAACATCTCGTCGCCTTCCCGGCGTCCGAAGTTCACCTCAAGGAAACGGGCGCTGCGGATGAACTCGAACCCGAACGGTCGCTCCTTGTCGTCCAGTACCCAGGTGATGGAGATATCGGCGGGATTGAAGTCGATCAACATCTGCTTGTTGAAGAACACCGGCTCGCGGTCATCGGAGCGGTCGTCCAACTGGGCATCCCTGGCGTTGGTAAACGCATACACCTGGGTCATCTTCAACATGCTGGTGCGGGCGCTCTCATCGCCCCATCGATTGGTATGACAGCGCGGGCACGTCTTGTCGCTGAAGCCTGCCTTGGGGTCATCGGCCGGCGCCGAATAGTGGCAGCGCGGACAGAAGCGCCACGGCTGAATATTGCGCCCCTTGGCCGTCTCTACCCGGGAGACCTTCACCTTACGGTTACCGGCATAGAAGACCGCCTCCGGCGCCAGCTCTGTGAGCGCCGCCTGAGCCGGCCGCTGGTATTCGTACTCCCGCTTGACGAACTCTCGCTCGGCACCATCGCCACCGGCGCCCTTCTCGGAGCGAAAGATCACTGAACGCAGGGTCGCGCCCTCCTCCGGAAAGGCGTAGTTGGGCAATAGCCCCTCGTCGGTAAAGAAGTTCAGGGTTTCGCGCTTGTTAAGCCGAATGCGCAGGCTGCGGTAGCCGGCCACCTCCCGCTCGAGCTCGACGAGCTCCGCCTGGGTGTGTTCATCCTGAGGCCGCTTGCGCATCTTCTCCAGCTGCCTGTCCAGCTCCTTGACGGTGAGGGCCATCCGCTGGCGCTCATCCGCCACCAGTTTCAGTCGCCCCAGCACATAGAGCTGCAGATGATCGTCCTGATGCTGTGGCCCGCCAAACAGGTACTGGCGCAGCAGCTCCAGGTCCTCGCCACGGAGCTCGGTCGCCACATGGCTGGCGAAGCCGTCCCAGATCTCCTGCATGCCATGCTTCAGGAAATTCAACAGCGTGTAGGGGAAACGATCCTCCTGGGTCTTCTCCACCGCATCCAACACCGGCTGCATGGCCTGGGGAATCTGGTTATCGCCCCGGGCCTTGCGGGTCCAGCAGTCCATGGCATAGGCCAGCAGCTGCCGGCGAAGCACATGGCGAGCTTTCAAGAACACCGCCGGCGGCTCCACCGGGGTATCCAGCATACGGCTGGGATCCGCATAGAACACCAGGTCATGGGGCCGGCCGTTGGCCACCGTCAGCACAAAGGAGTTGCCATCCCGACGGCCGCCTCGACCGACCCGTTGCAGATAGTTGGCCTGGGCCGGCGGCACCGAACAGAGCAGTACACTGGAGAGATCCCCGATATCGATACCCATCTCGAGGGTCGGCGTGGCGGAGAGCAGGTTATATTCCCAGGGCTTTTCGCCCTTGATGAAGCTGTTTTCTACCCGGATGCGCTCGCTGGCGGCCAGTAAGCCGGTGTGTTCGTGGGCAATCACCCGATGAATCTCACCGTGGCGGTAAAGGTTGCCATAGAGCGAATCTCGCACCGGCACCACGTTTTCATACACCAGCTCAGGGCGCGCCGCGCTGATCAGCGGGAGCCCCAGCCAGGCTTCGGCGTGGGCGGCGGGCACATGCATGGGTCGATAGCCCTGGCACTCCACCGCCTCCACCACCGTGGTAATCGTCAGGCTTTCCGGGGTGAGCGACCAGAGCCTGACCCCGCGCTCGTTCACCTCCTCGCGCAGCAGGCCGCAGTCACAGAGGGCCGACAATGCCGCCATCAGCACCTGCTCGAGTTGCTTGCGATCGATCAGCGCCGCGGGGTTAAGGCAGGCTAGCCAGCGCTCATACCATGATTGTGCGGCACTGGCATGGCTCACTGGCTCATAGCCCTCCCCCTTGGCCGACGCGGGAAACTTCGGACGCGGCGAGGCGGGCCCGATGGGCGGCGCATAGTTGAGGAAAGTGAGCAGGTAGGTTTTTCCGAACTTCTGGCGGTAGGCGCCAAGATCATCCAGACCAAACGCCCCGAGGCCGACCAGATGCTGCATCAACCCGAGCATGAGGCCATTGGCCGCTTCGGCATGGATGCGATAGCCCAGGGTGTTATCTACCGTCTTGGCCCAGGCGTTGGCCGCCTGATTGGCCCGCTCCAGGGGCCACCCCACGGCCGCGATACCAAGCCGGTTCAGTGAACGCCCCACCTGGGATCGCCAGCCGAGATCCTCCAGGGCCTGCCACAGCATCCGCTCGCGAATCAGCTTGAGCAGTGGCGCCGGCTCTGCGACCTCGCCGGACTGCTCGAAGAACTCAAAGTCGGCTCGGTAGCGCTTGTCCGGGGGCATGAACTCGCGCAGGTATTGCGGCAGTGTCAGGCGCCCCTGATGCCCTTTCCCTAGCTGCCCACCCCCCTGACTCGCCTGATCATTCAGCCACCAGGCCTCGAAGCGCGCAGGCAGCTCGAGCAGGGGCAGCGGCTTCGTGCTGCTCTCCAACAGCTGCGTCAGCGCCATGCGCACATTGTTCTGCCAGGTGCGTGCGGCGAAGAAACCCGCACGGTGGGTGGCATCCTGAACGGAATCGCTGAAGGTGAGCAGCTTGCGGTCGTCGTTATCGCGGCTGCTGAACAGCTGGTGAATGGCCACCGCGCTGAGGCTGGCCGCCCGGGCACCGAACACCACGAGGGCGGAGCGGGCCGAACACCAGGGGCAGTCGTGCTCGTGAATCACCTTGTTGACGCTGCCCCGCTTCACCTCCTTGAGCTGATGGGGCTTGCTGACCCGTACCAGCGCATCAGCGCCGGCCTGGCAGCCCTTGCACTCCGCTCCGCCTTCCACCGCGGCGGTAGTGCCGCACTCGCGACACACCCGGAAGTGCTCCAGCCGCATGCCTGCCGGTGACTGCGCTTCCCCCCGCTGCCAGGGCAGCAGCAGCGTCGTTTCCTGCTGGTGGCCGAAGAAAGCCGAATAGATGGCCTGAAGCTCGGTCTCCACCACCTGATCGGTGGGATGACTCATCTCCATGCGCGTTAGCCAGGCCGTGCCGTGACACTCCCGACACTGCACCAGCGGCAAGCGCACCAGTCGCTGATCCCTGGGCGGCTGGTCATCACCAAACGACAGCAGCGGCGGTGGGCGGCTGGTCGAGTCATCCTCTACCAGCGCCTCCGTGGGGTCCACCAGTGGACCAGGCTCGCGCAGGCTGCCCACGATGCGGCGCAGTTCCCGAGACCACAGCTGCAGGCGCAGCTGAACGAAGGGTCTTCCCACCGTATCCCGCGCGTGGGCCATCAGCGAGAGCAGCGCGATCAGCGCGAGCTCGGGCTGACGCTGCAAGCGAGAGGGAATCTGGGCGGCCAGCCGCTCGGCCAGATCGCGGAACGTCGGGGTTCCCGGGCTCAGCTTGAGCTGGCGCAACAGGTTGGCCAGCTGCCCGTGCTGCTTCAGTTCCCGGCCCAGGGCGGTGCGGCCGGAGTCCGTCATCAGGTCGTCACCCGGCGGCTTGCTGAAGTAAAGCTCATAGGCCTTGTGCAGATAGGCCGAGAGGCCATGGCGCAACGCGACCCTGAGGTCTTCTGGCCCGACCTCGGGGTTGGGCGAGAGGAAGGCGATGTTGTCGAGAAACTCGGAATCGGTCTGACGCTGTTCGCTGATTACCGCATCACGCCGGAAGGGGCTAGAGAAGATATCGCCGGCGTAGTGCAGCAGCCCGCTGATGCTCTCTTCTCCCCCGAGGGTCGCGGAGGTGCCTACACAGATCAGCTGATCCGGCGTCATATCGAAACGCGCGCGCAGGCGGCGAATCAGCAGAGACAGATCGGTGCCCTGGGCGCCATCGAAGGTGTGCAGCTCATCGACCACCAGATAGCGCAGGGTCTCCGGCCCGTTATGGGCCCACAGCGACTGATCCTTGGGGCGCATCAGCAGGTAGTCGAGCATCTTGTAGTTGGTAAGCAGCACATCCGGCGGGCTCTCGCGCAGCACCGCCTTGTCGGTAATCACCTGCCCCGGCCCCATGGTCTGGCTGCCACCGGCATCGCCGCCCACAAACAGCCCCACCCTGAGGCCCTTGAGCGCCGGCTGGCTGTGAATGATCTCGGCGAAACGTTTGGCCTGGTCCGTGGCCAGGGCGTTCATGGGGTAGATCACGATCGCCTTGATACCCGGGCCGCCCTCTCGCTGGCAATGATCCAGCACCGGATAGAGGAAACATTCCGTCTTGCCCGAACCGGTACCGGTGGCCACCAGAGTATTCACCGCCGGCCCGCTGGAAACGAGCCGCTTCCACGCCTGTTCCTGATGGGCGTAAGGCGGAAATTCAGTTGCAAGGCTCGGGAAAAAATCCCGGCCGGCAGCGCCAGTCAGAAACGGCAGCCCAACAGAGACGTAAGGGCCCTTGAGGAACGCCTCGCCCTCCTGCTGCTCCTCCACCAGGCGGCGGAACTCGCCCTTGAATGGCGCGGTTTCGGTTTCATAACCGGTGACGATGAATTCGCGTAGCGCCGCGGAGACTTCGCTGGCTAGCAGGCCGGGGATCATAGCGGTCCTTGTTGAAATCGGTTTCGAAGGATCAAACGCGGCGAATGGGGCCGGGGTACTGGGCCACCCACTCATCAGACGTCAGTAGCAAAAGCCCCTCAGCCTCTGCCTGGGCGACCAGAATCCTGTCGAAGGGGTCTTTATGAATAGGTGGCAGGTGCGCTATCCCCAGGGTGTGCTGGGCGCTGATGCTCAGCTCGCTGTAGCCGTTGTCGATCAGGCCGCGCCTCAGCAGGTGGGGATCGACATGGAAGTCTGGCCGCTGCAGGCTGTTCTTGATCACCACCTCCCAGAGGCTGGCAGCGCTGAAATAGAGACGGTTATCGTCATCGGTGATCAACGCCACCGCTTCGGCCGAGAGCTTCTCGGGCTCAGCGGCCGCCCATAGCAGCAGGTGGGTATCCAGCAGCAGGTTCACCTCAAGCTCCGAACATGCTGGCAATTTCGTGCTCGGCCATGCGGTCGAAATCATCCGGCACCCTGAACTGCCCGGCCAGGAACCCCAGGCGCTTCTGATGGCCAGGCTCCGGGCTATCGATGGGAGTGACACGCACCATCGGTTTGCCCGCCTTGGCGATGATGAAGCCTTCACCCTGCTGGGCGCGGGCGATCAGCTGCGAGAGCCGCGTCTTGGCTTCATGGATATTGACGGATTCCATTGCACATCCCCCACTTGGTCAAGCCAGGTTAGTTTACTCTGACAGACAATAGCCCAGCAGAACGCAACGCTCCAGTGCTGTATTCGATGGCGAGGTGCGGACGCCCTGCGGTCACAACTACTAGCTGATTACCAGTTCCCCAGGCAAGAAACAACAACGTCACCTCGAGAGATTTCGATCAACACCCGTTTACCATTTTCCCATCCTCCTCGTCGTAAAGCTGAAATACAAAGCTGAAATACATTGATGAACTTGGGCGCGGTTCAATTCCTGTTAGCGACATTGACCGAGAAATCATTTCCCTCGAATACTCGGCTCAACCTGTTAAGTGGGCAAGATAGGCTACACACTACCTCCCAAGGAGTGTCAAAATTGACTTTACCATCAATCCAGGCCAAGGGACTTCATCACTTCACTCTCACTGACCACTTCAGTAGTGACAACAGCATCCTTCAAAAGAAGCTTACCGCTGAGCAACCTGTCAAGATGGACATCAAATGAATCAAAGTCCGGGTGTAAGGCAGCCGGAATGTGAATGTAGACATCCTTTTTTTGGCCAATGCGATAAATCCTGTCAGTAGCTTGCGCCTCTTTAGCCGGATTCCAGTGACGCTCCAGATGAATGACGTGGTTGGCACCTACAACAGTCAAACCAACACCAGCAGCGACCGGAGACATCACAATAACATTGAAGCCTTCGATAGCTTCAAATTGCTCAATCAAGCCTTTCCTGGTAAGGCTGTCACCTTTCGTTTCTACCGCCGATGTATCACCATTTATTATGTTAATATCTAGCCCGTAAATCCTGTCCAGCCAAATCTTAACGAAACGCTGCACATTTTTTGAAAGGATAAATATAATGACTTTTTCTTGAGCAGCTCTTATCTCATCAAGAACATCAAGCACAACCGCCATCTTGGCAGATTGAGACATAATCTCACGGTATGATTCAGGCATGGAAACCAAAGACTGCAACGGCTCACCACCACGCGGATGAAGAGAAATCGCCCTTAATTTTTGCAAAGTAGAAAGAGCAAAGCCCCTGACATCCTCCTCCTCTGCCCTACGTTTGCGATAGACCTCAATCACTTCATTATAAGCTGATAACTGAGCACCACTCATCAAAGACGAAAGCTTAGGACTATAGGAAGAACCATGCGATGCCGTGGGCACACCACTTTGAATATTCTTCGTGGGAAGCGCTGGGAGTTGATCCTCCTTGATACGACGCAACATGAACCCACCAGCCGCCCTACGCAAGTCTTGACCAACCGATTCTCGTACGGAGTCCTTGTTATCTTCAGAAGCACGAAGTATCGGGGTTACCCATCGATCTCTGAAATAGACCCAATCCCCGAGCAATCCAGGTTGCGCGGTATCCATTAGGCACCAGAAATCACCCAGTGAGTTCTCTACAGGAGTACCAGTAGCCAGTATTGTGATATCGCTATTAAGCCCCTTTGCCGCATGAGTCTGCAGAGTATTTGGGTTCTTGAGATTTTGAGCCTCATCAAATATTACCATACCCCAGTCAACGAGACAAAGTGAGAACTGATAGTCACGGAGAGTTTGATAGGTTGTAATAACAAGACGCCTATTGACATCGAGTCTTTTCAAACCTGTATCCGGCCCTACATGAAGAGCAAAGCGAATCTTGTCTTGATCCATCTGCCCCTCCTCGTTCAAAAGGTCAGAAGCCTGAACGGACTCTCGTTTCTCACCTTTCTTCTTGAACTCGGAAAGATCCCGGCCACTCTGCAGAACTTTGATATCTTTAAAAGGAATGTTTTTGTAAGTCAGAGAAACTTCTTGCTCCCAATTTTCCACTAGGCTTAGAGGAGCAACAATGAGAATGGGTTTCTCTTTCAGCCCCCGCTGCTTCCTGTGAACCAGGTACTCATTCATAGCCACGAGTGACATATATGTCTTTCCCAGCCCCATGTCATCGGCCAGAATACCTCCTTGGATACGACCTAAACTGTCAGCATCGTCCAGAACACTCAGCTCAATGAGCCGCAGCATCCAGTCAACGCCATCCTTCTGATGGGGAAAAGGTTTTCTTGCATAGGCTTCCCAGTCGGGCTGACGCTCTATTTTATAGTTATCGAGCCTGACTCTTAAAGCATCACCGACATCATCTGCATCTTTAACAATAATACCAACTTGGGTATTACTTGGCTCAACAGTTTCATCAAGATTGCCTTTTAACTTCTCTACATTATCAAGAGATTGCGACACCTTGCCCAGAATACTTTCGACATTTCTCGTATCCGATATATCAATGCTCTCACCCTGAAATTCAATAGCCTCAGCTCCTTGGGAGTAAGCAACATCAATTTTTTTCTGGAGGTCCGCAAGTTCCTCATGACTCTTGACAAGCTTGTTGATAATCTCTGGAGGCGAGGGCGAGCTTTCGACACCAAACCAATCGTTACTGCCCTGATCAAGCCCACCAAAATCCATATGCTTAATCTTACCTACACCAAGCACACGAACTGAAAATCCGAGGTCAAGGTTAACGAGAGAAGCGTCAAGGAACGCAGAAGGAGACTTAATGAAATCAGCGACGTGCTCTTCAGGTATTCGACGGTTATTCATTATTTCTCGAATACCTCTCATCCTCTCTTCGTCAAGAATCACAACATTATTCTTGATTCGAATCACGCCACCATCGAAGCTATTATCCAACTGGCCAATACGATTTTCAATATCATCCAAACCATAACCATCACCAACACTAGGAAAAAGCTCCAAGCTACCGTCAGGCAATTGTTTTGCAATAACACCAACTTCTTCTGCATTTTCAACATTGATTCTTTCAAAATGGCTCAAATCAACGTTCATACCGCTTCGCTTGGCCATCTGAAATGAAGCTAAAAGCCGCAGATTTTCGCTGTTATCCTTTAGACTATCAGGTAGGATTGAGTGCTTTTCGAGTGCCTGAAAAGCTAGCAACTGAGACTGATCGAGAAGGTAGCTATTGCCAGGACCAATTTCCAAGAGCGCACCTTTGATACGGCAAGGGGCCGGCTCCCCATTAAAAACTGGAAAAACTTTTACAGAAAAGCTGTGGCTATTAGATTGCCCTTTGATGGATGTCGAAAATCTCCCCTTAAACCTGGGCGGGAGTCCCAGAATTTCAGCTTGCTCATCATCAAGCGAAGCAGCAACGAGCGTATCGAGATTAAAGCCGTTAGGAAACCGCGAAGCAAGGTCCTGTTCTTCAAGCATACGAAGAACAACGCACTGAAGGTTAAGGTTGGGGGCCCCATCACCGGAAACAAGCCTTTCAAACTCCGACTTATCCAAATATAACTTTACACCATCTGCATCAAATGTAACTTCAAACTTTTCTGCGCCACCTTGATTATCAGCACGATCAGGAAGGATGCTTCTCAGGATTTTTGCAAGCTTATTCTTCATCACTGATCACCCCACTGTTTTTTAGGACGCTCTCGCCATCTGCTGTATTGATCCAGTTAAAATCGGAAACTTGAAGACAATATCCTTGCAAGTCCCAGTACAAAACATGATTGATGTCTTTAAGTGGAAATCCAAGATGCCTGGCGACATCTCTTGCTTTGCTATCCGGCTCCCTGTGCAGATAAAGAAGTATCTGTATGGCGAGCGGTGATAGCATACTCTTTTTTTGTTCTGTATCTGAGGAGGTGTTACTGAGAATGGAGCCATTATCAATTGAAGCCGCACGGACAGTTCGGTCTACATTGCGTAACGCTGGCTTGACAACAGGCAGCCCAAATCTCGCCACGTACCTCCTATAATCATCCTTGCTGAGAAGAGCTTCAATATCCAAAGAGATGGCATTATCAGCCAAGAACTGGAAGACCTTATTTTGCCATATTGCCGGACTATGCACTATTGCTGAGTAAGCCAGATCAGGGTACTCGCTCTGGTAAGCCTTGGGCACAAAATTAGTTAAATCAAAGTGAGAAAGGGTTGAAATATCATATCCAATAAATCGACGGCTTGGCGGTGCCAAGTAAACCCAAAGTTTGAAGCTATGCGAACCTTCAATTAAGTGAAAGTCACCACAATCCAGGTAGATAATTGCCTTGTCGGAAAGCTGTCCATCTAACCTTATGTAATTGACCTTCAACTCATTTTTCAAAATCTTCCTGACTGAATACTCGGCTTTGCTCCCAAGCATCAGCCTGGTGCTCTTGATCATCTTGAGACGGAAAAGCCCTTCCAGGAAAGTTTTTCGAGCGGGGAACATCCTCTTCAGCTCAGCGTTATCAGTGGCTTCACCATACTGCTCAAGCGCCTGAAGAAAGAG
>PWQG01000311.1 GCA_003556835.1 Gammaproteobacteria bacterium | reverse complement strand
TCCGGACGTATTGCCCTATGACCTGGCCACACCTCTGTTCAGCGACTATGCATTGAAGCTGCGCACCGCCTGGATGCCGAAGGGCAGCCCGGCCAGCTATACCGAAACCGACAGCTTCGACTTTCCGGTCGGCAGCATTCTCAGCAAGACCTTCTATTACCCGCGCAGCGCCGACGGTAGCCTGCTGCTCACCGAGGAAGACCCCGGCCTGGAAGCCGGGGGCAAGCTGGACCTGGACCGTGTCCGACTGTTGGAAACCCGGCTGCTGGTGCGCCAGGAACAGGGCTGGCAGGCCCTGCCCTACATCTGGAATGAATCCCAGGACGAGGCGACCCTGCAGATCACCGGCGCCATCGAACGCATCACGGCCCGGGATGCTTCGGGCCAGCAGGAGCAATTCCCCTACATCGTACCCAATCGCAATGAATGTGCCGGTTGTCACGCACTCAACGAAGCCAGCGGGCAATTGCAAGCGATCGGCCCGTCGGCACGAAATCTCAACAAGACCTATGCACACTATCCGGAAGGCGCTGCATCCCAACTTGAGACCTGGGAGGCCCGTGGTTTTCTGCAAGGCCTGCCCGCACCATCCCGGATTCCGCGTGACCCGCTCTGGGAACCGGGGGTCCGCGATCAGCTGGAATACCGGGCGCGAGCCTGGCTGGACGTCAATTGCGGCCACTGCCATCGTCCGGCTGGCGCCGGCGCCACCTCCGGGCTGTACCTGCATCGCGCCGAAACCTCCATGGTGCGCCTCGGCCAATGCAAGCCGCCGATTGCCGCTGGACGCGGCACGGGAGGCAACCGCTATTCCATTGTCCCCGGCGACCCGGATGCATCCATACTGGCCTATCGCATCGCCAGCCGGGACCCCGGCATCCTCATGCCAGAACTGGGCCGGACGCTGGTCCAGGAAAGCGGACTCGAACTGATCCGGGACTGGATCGCCGCACTTCCAGGGGAATGTTGATCTGCCACAACGCGTACAGGACGCTCCAGGAGAGACACTGGTGGTTGACCCTGGCGATCGCGGGCGAAAATCATGAGCCATGAAAACGGACAGAAGCAGACAGAGCAAAGACAGGAAGTGCTGCGGGCTGAAGCGCTCTGCAAGGTCTACGGCAGCGGTGATGTCGCCGTACACGCACTGCGCGATGTCGACCTGAGCCTGTATCACGGGGAATTGCTTGTGCTGCTGGGAGCTTCCGGCAGTGGCAAGTCGACACTGCTCAATATCCTTGGCGGGCTGGACATACCCAGCAGTGGTCGGCTCTGGTACAAGGACCAGGAACTGAGCCAGGCCAGTGACCGCAGCCTCACCCTGTACCGCCGTCGCCATGTGGGCTTTGTGTTCCAGTTCTACAATCTGATTTCCAGCCTGACGGCCAGGGAAAACGTGGCACTGGTCACCGATATTGCCAGCCGCCCAATGCCCCCCGAACGGGCGCTGGAGCTGGTCGGCCTGCAGGACCGTATGGATCACTTTCCCTCCCAGCTCTCCGGAGGGGAGCAACAGCGCGTTGCCATCGCCCGGGCCGTGGCCAAGCAGCCGGAACTGCTGTTATGTGATGAACCGACCGGTGCCCTGGACGCCAGTACCGGTCAACTGGTGCTGCGCGTGCTGGACGAAGTCAACCGCGAAACCGGCACCACCACGGCCATCATCACCCACAACGAGGCCATCGGTCGTATGGGCGACACGGTCATCCGCATGAGCAGTGGCCGGATTGCCGAAACCCGGCACAATGAGCGCCGTGCCAACGTCGAAGACATCGAGTGGTAGCTGTATGGCCGGACCGAAGTCCCTCAACCGCAAGCTGCTGAGAGAAAGCTGGCAACTGCGTAGCCAGATTCTCTCCATCGCCCTGGTCGTCGCTACCGGCATCATGACCGTGGTGACCATGCGCGGCAGTTACGAGTCCCTGGTCGAAGCCCAGCAGGAGTATTACCAGGGCACCCGCTTTGCTGATATCTGGGTATCGCTGCGTCGTGCCCCCGAGTCCATGCGCGAGCAGATTGGCGACATTCCGGGCGTGGCCGTCGCCGATACCCGGGTGACCCTGATGGCGACCCTGGATATTCCGGAACTTGAGGTACCGGCCCTGGCCCGCATGGTGTCGATACCCGCCGGCGGCGAAGGACTGCTCAACAACATGCTGGTGACCGGAGGCCGGCAACCCGAAGCGGGCGCCAATGACGAGATCGTCATCAACGAGAACTTTGCCACCGCACGCCGGTTACAGCCCGGTGACAGCCTGCGGGCCATCATCAACGGGCGCGCACGGGATCTCGACATCGTGGGCATCGGCATTGCGCCGGAGCATTCCTATGCCGTACCACCAGGTAATCTTTTGCCGGAGGATGATCGCTTCGGTGTCATCTGGATGGCACGGGATGCCCTGGGGCCCGCCAACAATATGGAGGGGGCTTTCAATGAAGCCTTTGTCCGCCTGATCCCCGATGCCAACCCGCGTGCCGTGATGCGCGAAATCGACCGTCTGCTGGCCCCCTATGGGGGAACCGGCGCCTACCCCCGGGCGGACCAGCCTTCCCATATGATGCTGCAGGGGGAGCTGGACGAAAACCGGGTTCTGGGCACGATCATCCCGGGCATCTTCCTGGCCGTGGCCATTTTCCTGTTACACATGGTACTGGGACGCTTGATCACAACGCAGCGTGGTGAGATCGCCGTACTGAAAGCCTTCGGCTACAGTGACCTCGAAGTGGGTATTCACTATCTTCTTTTCGCGGTGATTGCCGCCATACTGGGCGCCATCATTGGCACCATCGGCGGACTGGCCCTGGGTGACGCCTACATCGGCATCTATCGTCAGTACTTCGACCTGCCGGATCTGGAGTACCGGCTCAGCCCGGCCCTGCTGCTGTTTGCTATTTCGGTCAGCGTCGCCGGCGCCATCACCGGAGCCCTGGCTTCCGTGCGCAAGGCCATCCGCCTGCCCCCGGCCGAGGCCATGCGCCCGGAAGCACCGGCCCGATTCCGCCCCGGCTGGCTTGAGCGTATCGGCATGACCCACTGGCTCAGTGCCTCGGCACGGATGATCCTGCGCAATGTCGAACGCAAACCCCTGCAGACTGCGCTGTCCGCACTCGGTGTGGCACTGTCCGTGGCCATTCTGGTGGTGGGCATGTTCATGCTGGACGGTATCCGCTACATGATGGACCTGCAATTCCGCGAAATCCAGCGGGAGGATATTGTGGTCAGTTTCATCGAACGGCAACCGCAGCGGGTGCAACATGAGCTGGAGCGCCTGCCGGGTGTCACGCGGGTGGAACTGTATCGCAGCGAGCCCGTCC
>PWQG01000215.1 GCA_003556835.1 Gammaproteobacteria bacterium | reverse complement strand
CCGTTCAGCAGCATGGATGCCTCATTCTTGATGCTGTTGCTGGTAATTCTGGAGCTGCTCGCGCCAGCCTTCGGGGAATCCCATCGGGTTTCTGGGGATATCCGGATTGCTTTCCAGAAGTTCGTTCAGCGAATCCAACCAGCCCGTATTCGGCGAGACCTGAGCCGTTGAATAAACGAGTATGGCGATAATGGTATAGATACGACGCGGCACACGATTGGGCCCGGCGCCATCCGGAAAGTCCAGCTTACGATCCCACCGCGGTGGGATGGCCAGTTCCCGGTTCCAGAGGCGGGCGTGATGGGCACAGATATTCCGGATAAATGTGAGTGTATGCAGCCAGCTTCCAAGGACTGGAGCATGAATATTAAAGCGTCTGGCAATAGCCTTTCTGTCTTTATCATGGGCCAGACCCATGAAAAGATGGGAAATACCTCCAAGGCTTTGCTCTTCCACCATGGCCCATGAAGGTGGCAGTGGCGGATCCGTGTAGGTTTCCGCATAAAAGCGTGGATAATTATCACGCTTGCGGCTATCTATGCGTTCCTGTTTTATTTCCGTGGGCGCCTGACTGCTCTCGATTCGCTCGCATTCTCGACTAAACTTGTCGCGTTCACGGTCAAGCTGCGTGGTGAAGTCATCCAGAAGCCGATGCTGGTCATACCGGTCATTAAAACAGCGCCGGTCCATGTACCAGTGCGACCCATAGGCAGGGGCCATATGATTATCGATGGCAGCACGAGCGGCCACTTCAATACGCTCAATCCCGACCATGACACATTGCCGCAACTGGCTGTCGAATTCATATAGGGCCAGCACTTGATTCAGACGGACACCTTCCTTGAACAGGCGGCCATCATCGCCGTGGACCTGGAATGGCCGCATATAGGGAATCAGACGGAAATAGCTGATCACCTCCAGCAGACGCAAAGCCCGAACGGGGTTGCGGACTATGAGACCCCGCTCTCTCAGGCGGTCCAGTTGTTGCTGGGGTGTCAGGGGAACCTTCCGGAAGCGCGTCATGCCGCACCCCCGGAGACGAAAAGCAGAATTTTTCTACGGGCATTAAAAAACCCGCGCGATTTAAGCGTGAGGACCGGAGTCCACATAGGCTTGGCGGGTCTGTTGGTCCCAATAGTGGGACTATTGATTGCATTTTGCAACCCCAAAACGGGAGAAAGCGCGACATATAAGGTCGCTGCGTAACCTTCTGAAGGTGACAGTTGGCAGCGCATTCGCATCACCCCGGCCCTCCTTGCACCGTCTCACCTGTAAATACCGCCGCCACCTGAAGATACGGGGCTTCCTCGGTAGTCTGGGTATTGTTGAGCCAGTCAAGATGATCCTGGAAGACGCGATTGATATGGGCCTGACGTTCGTCTCGAACGCGGGCCTTGAAGGCCTCAGGCTGATCAGAACGGTCCAGTTCGAGCTGGAGCTGGCTTTCATGCTGGGCCTTGAGTTGCTCAAGTCGGCGTTGCTGGTCTTGAAGCAGGGGGCGACGCTCGGCTTCGAAGCCTTCCTTGAGTGCTTTCAGATGTTGTTCGGCAGCATGCACAGCCGTGGGCAACAGCGCCCGGAGACTGTCCGTATCCCCTGCCCGCCCGGGGTTGGGGACCTTACCGGGCTGGAGGTTGAGTTTCTTCTTGAGACGTTCCCAGTCCAGGCGCTCGGTGACTTTGCCGTCCTTGAGGCAGATACCGCTCCAGTCCTGGATCAGGACATGACCACGACGGTTGGGAAACCCACCGTGAATCAGAACAATATGTTCGTCGGCGGCAAGCTTGGCCGGAAGCCTCAGGACCGGGGCCGTGTGACGACCGAAGGCATTGAGAGCACGATCCGACAGCCATTCCATGACCGGATGGATGGGCCAGAGATAATGAATCGCGGGCCAGGCGGCGTCTTCCTCCTGCCGGGTGCGCCGAATTTCGTCGTCAATGCTTTCCTTGACCGGCGTGAGCTGAAAGTGGTCGTACTCCGGCCGGGCCTCTTTGGGCAGGAACTCGAGTCGCTGCTTGAGATCCCTGGGCGCGTAGACCGAGAAAGTGTCACCTTCAATCTCGGCCTGAATGTCTTCGCCGGTTTCCTGGAACCAGCGGATCGCAGCGTGAGCGTATTCCAGGCCATCGGAGAAAACGCGTGGCAGCGGGCCAAAGATATCCTGGCCCTGGGCGCGCGGTGATTCCGGAATGAAGTTATCCAGGGCATCCTCACTCTGGCTGGCCTGGCTATCCATCATGGCCTCGAATTCACTGAAGAAGTCGTCGCCCTGCTCCATCGCCTCTGCGACTTTTTCTTCCTCGGCCTCCTGGTCATAGAGCCCCATGAACTCGGAGGGATCGCCGATGTTTTCGCTGGCCTGTTCGTCCTTTTTGACGAGAATTTCCAGGATACGCTGATCACCCCGGACGCTGGGGTGTTCGCTCTCTGTTTGCAGGTAACGTATCTGGGGTTGGCGTGTCTGGCCGTAACGATCAATACGACCATTGCGCTGCTGGAAAACCATCAGAGACCAGGGGATATCAAAATGCACCATCCGATGACTCAAGTGGTGCAGATTAATGCCCTCTGAGGCGACATCCGAACAAATCAGCAAACGGATCGGCTTTTCCTGACGATTGAAGTTCTCGACGGTTTCCATGAGTTCCTTGTCGCGCATGTCCCCGCGCAGGACCGCGACCTGCTCTTTCTTGAGTTTGAGGTCCTTCGGCAGATGCTGTTCCAGAAACTCCAGTGTGGGAATGCTTTCTGTGAAGATGACGAGGCGATCACCGGGACTCTCCGGGTCCCAGTCCAGGCCTTCCTTTAGCTGCTGCTTGAGAAGCTGATATTTGCTGAACTGCTCTGGAGTAATGGCGCGCAGTGCAGTCTCCAGGCCCTGCAAGGTGTCGAGGTCCTCGATAAGCGTGGTGCGGTATTCGTCATCGCGGACACGCTCAATACTGTTCTGGACCCGGTTCATGCGGTTGCACACGGTGGCCAAGCAGGCAGCCGGGCTGGAGAACAGCGCCTTTTCAAGGGTGGTACGGAAAAGGTGGCCGGCACCGGCGCCCTGCCCGTCCAGATTATGGAAGCTGACATCCATAAGTCGGGCGTAAGCTTCTTCCTCGACAGGCGTGGCCTGCGTTTTCTCGACCCGGATCTCGCGATCAGGGAAGTTGCCTCGCAGCTCATCACGGACATCTTTCTTGAACCGACGAATCACCAGGCCTTTGTCACGAAAATCCTGTTCAGCGTACTCACCGGGATTCGCAATCGCCGTGGGATCCAGCATATTCACGAGACTGGCAAAGCTTTCGGCCCTGCCGTCATGTGGT
>PWQG01000102.1 GCA_003556835.1 Gammaproteobacteria bacterium | reverse complement strand
CCGGCTGCCGGCCGCGGACACCGACCAGGCGATTCAGGCTCTGCTGCCCTGGAACTGGGGAGAGACTGTACAGGCCTGAGGCAATCGCCGGTAGGTGGGGTTTGTGGATCGCTTACCAGGCGATAGTCCTGCCGATAGAGAGCATTCAGGAGTCCGGGCGACGAGGCTCGGAACGACCTGCTGCTGTGGCAGGACGCCAATGGCGACGGCAAGGTGAGTAGTCTGTATAGGGCCCCTATGCGACGCGCCAGCCGGGGCCGCAAGGCAAAGCTCGCGCAAGTGCGCCAGGTTTTGGAAGTAGAGCGCACGAAGTCGCCCCCGATGGCGACGGAGGCCGCATGGTTGGAATTCGTCAGGTGATGCTGCAGTATCGAAGGAACTGGATAACAGACTGCGCCAGGGAGACCTACCATGCGCATCCAGGGAAGACGGCCCGCTTGCCAAAACGTCACCGCCAGGTGCCGCCCGACCCCTGGGTCGGTGATACTTTCCCCCCATATAGTGTGAACCGCGTGGACCGTGCCTTGCGGCGGGGCGGCTCAGTCCAAAAGACATTTATCCGCCATGCTGCGCTCGGGCGGATAAATGCTTAGATGTTAAAAATGCAAGGAGGCAGTATTTGTGAAGGATTGGTTCAATGAGTTTTTGGTTATCTTGGCCTACTCGAAGCGAACTCAGTGGGCCATTATCCTCGGAGTGGTTGGGTTTGTCGTAATCCAAGTATGGGGCGGCTATCAGTACTCCAATTTCGAGTTGTCTGGCCCCATGAGCTCTATTACCGATGTGATTAAACAGAAATTGTTACGGCACCACGATAAAGCTGCTTTGGGTTGCTGGCTGTCTTTCTGGGGGACAGCAATTACTCTATATAAAAAAGACAGAAAACGGTTTTACAGATCGTTCTAATTGTTAACAATTCGCAGCAGTTCGCGGCCGATGTCCGCCGGACACCACTGTCGTGGCGCCGCTGTGCTCTGCGTTAGATAAAAGCCCAAAAGGCACTGGGAGGCATGGCGTCACTGTGGAAAGATGGTACTTTGATTGCTCTTTGGCTGACTTGCAGGCCCACTCGCGTGAGGCGATTTTGGGCCGTCTTGCCGCCCAGCACGACTTTGCCCTCGATAACCTACAGCGCGAGTCTTGGCTCAAGGAAATCCAACATCTCAGCGAAACCCTGAGTGGCATCACCGAGGGGCACCTATTCCTCGAATACACAATTCCCCGCATGGGTCGAAGAGCCGATGCTGTGCTAATTGTCGGTTCAACGATTTTCGTGGTGGAGTACAAGGTTGGCGCTAAGGCGTTCACGGCTGCAGATCGCCGACAAACCATCGGTTACGCCATGGATTTGGAAAACTTCCATGAAGGAACCCACGGTCGGTTGGTCGTGCCGGTCTTGTTAGCGACCGCTGCGCCTGAACCGCCCGTGCGGTTTGATAACCGACGACCTTGCTCCCGGGAAATAATCCTGACCCGTGGGCCAAACTTCCGCGAAGCTGTCCTCGCAGCTGGCAAAACCAACAAACCGCCCATCGACCCAATGGCTTGGGCCACCGCCCGCTACAAGCCCACGCCCACCATCATCGAGGCCGCCATGAGCCTCTACGCTGGGCATAACGTCGCTGACATCAGCCGCAGCGACGCCGGCGCGGTTAACCTCACGACCACTGCGCGGACCGTCGCCGACATCATTGAGACCGCCAAGCGCGCGAACGAGAAGGCGATTATTTTTATTTCGGGCGTGCCCGGCTCTGGCAAGACTCTAGCCGGGCTCAACATAGCCACCGCTCGTGCCAGGCAACACGCCGAAGAGCACGCAGTCTTTCTGTCCGGGAATGGTCCGTTGGTCGAGGTTCTACGCGAGTCGTTGGCCCGCGACCACGTCAATCGAGCCAAAGCCGAGGGCGAGCGCGTGACGAAGCAAGATGCAACTCGCCACGCCTCGTCATTTATCCAAAACGTGCACCACTTCCGCGATGAAGCACTGGGCAGTAAGGCGGCGCCAATCGAGCGCGTCGCAGTCTTCGACGAAGCCCAGCGGGCATGGGACCGGGATAAGACGTCCAGGTTCATGCGCGAACGCCGACGCGTTAAGGACTGGGCCATGTCTGAACCCGAGTTTCTTATCTCAGCCATGGACCGCCACACCGGCTGGTGCGTCATTGTCTGCCTTATTGGCAACGGCCAAGAAATCCACACCGGTGAGGCCGGCATAACGGAATGGTTCTCCGCCATTCAAAACCGTTTCCCTCACTGGCAAGCATACGTGCCGACTGCCCGGGATACGCAGGCCAAACAGATCCAACGTATCAGTGAAGGCATCGACGCCGTTTCTCGCCCAGGCCTCCACCTCTCAGCCAGCATACGCTCGTTCCGCTCAGAACACGTCGCTGCCTGGGTGGACGCATTGCTCAACGAAGAACCCGACGTGGCCCGCGAACTCCAACAGCACCTACCTGGCTACCCTATCCTCGTCACCCGCGACCTCCAGGTCTGCCGAAACTGGCTATGGGAGCGCGCTCAAGGTACCGATCGGATAGGTCTCTTGGCCAGCAGCAACGGCATGCGCCTCAAGCCCCACGGCATCCACGTTAAGGCGGACCTGAGTGTAAAGAACTGGTTCCTCGACTGGGAAGACGACGTACGCAGCAGCCAGACTCTCGAGGACGTTGCAACCGAGTTCGCCGTACAAGGTCTCGAACTGGATTGGACTGGCGTCTGTTGGGACGCCAATCTCCGTTTCATGGGGGCGTGGGAGACGCATAGGTTCAGCGGATCGAGGTGGAAAAACGTTAACAACCCATCCGACCAACGCTACCTCGTCAATGCCTACCGGGTCCTCCTTACCCGGGCCAGACAAGGCATGATCATCTTCATCCCCGAGGGTGAAGATACCGATCCGACCCGTCCGGCGGCGTATTACGATGGGACGTACGACTATTTGGTCGCGTGTGGCGCTCGCCCGATTTAGGCCCGCGACTGACCTGAAGCCAGTGCCGCGTCGTAATGGAGGTTTTGGGGCTCCTGGCAAAGCTGACGTTAAACTAGCGCACGGGCAATGGACCGGGGTGTTGTCATCCCACGCCGATTCAGCCACTCAACCATCGTAACCACCCAGGAGCCGAACCCAAGTGACAGAACCCACCCACCGCTTCGAACTCCGCAACCCCTGGCACTTCCTCGCCCTGGGCTTCGGCTCCGGCCTGGCGCCCAAGGCCCCCGGCACCTTCGGCACGCTGGCGGCCATACCGGTCTACCTGCTGCTGGCACCGTTGCCACTGTGGGCCTACCTGCTGGCGGTGGTGGCGGTCTGCGTGGCGGGGG
>PWQG01000245.1 GCA_003556835.1 Gammaproteobacteria bacterium | reverse complement strand
CCGGCTTTCCCTGCCGTATATCACTAGTCATTCTCGTGCAAAAAAAAAGCTAACTAACTGGAATAGAGGAACATCTGCCGCGAAGCGGCTTTGTGCAACAGTTGATTCTACTGCGTCTGTATAAGTCATAATATGCTGCAGCCGCATATCACCAGAGGGGTTTTCGTCGCGGGCAAATCCATACCAACAAAAACACGTACACCGTCAGTCACTTGTGCCCCAGCAAACCTCAAATCAACGTCAACTCCACCCAGTGCTATACAGACACCGAACCCGACCCCCCACCACAGCCAATCAGCGCCCGCTCCATCACACCCACTCGCCCTTGCTGCCTGAGTCCCATGGAGCCCTCATGTCCTGCACCTTGACCCGCACCCGGCGACACGGCGCTTAGGTCGACCAGCCGTTTGAAGATCTGCCCCTTCAGCTGTTCCGGGCCGGCCAAACTGCCCTCCGGGGGTGAGCGATGTTGATATATGCAGAATAGCAAGGTCGTGCGCGACGTCACATCGGTTGCGTCGTCGCAGGCCTCCCGGAAGCATCACTGTCCGTCATCCGAACACCTCTAACTGTCCGAAATACGGTCACTACAACCGCATCAGCAGTCCTGCATTAGGCAACAGACCTTCATATCTTCCTGTTTTTGCGTAAAAACCTCTGCGCACCAGAATATGGCACACCGCTTGCGCTCTTCAGGCTGCGCCCCAAAAAAAGGCGCCAAAAAAAGACAGCTAGGAGGAGACCATCGTGAGCGCAGTCCAACCCGTATCAAGAGATGTTCAGGTCCTGGGCATTGATGCCGGCGGCACTATGACCGACACGTTCTTCGTGGACGGCCAGGGTGAGTTCGTGGTCGGTAAAGCTCAAAGCACTCCCGACGACGAGTCTGTCGGCCTGCTCTACTCAAGCGAAGATGCCCTGGCACTGTGGGATATCCCCTTGGAGGAGGCCCTGCCCCAACTCCAGACCGGGGTGTATTCCGGCACAGCCCTGCTCAACCGCGTAGTGCAGCGGAAGGGCTTGCGCTGCGGGCTGATCGTCAACCAGGGCATGGAGGACTTCCACCGCATGGGCCGAGCCATCCAGGCGTACCTCGGCTTTGCCTATGAGGATCGGATTCACATCAACACCCACTACTACGACGAGCCACTGGTCCCGCGCCAGCGCACACGCGGCGTAGTAGAACGCGTTGACATGTTCGGCAATGTGGTTATCCCACTCCGGGAGGAGACAGCACGCCAGGCGGCACGCGAGGTGATCTCCACCAACGTGGACAGCATCGTCATCAGCCTGCTGCACTCCTACAAGAACCCGGACCACGAGCGGCGGGTGCGGGATATCGTGCGTGAGGAGGTCAAGAAGTCGGGGAAAAACATTCCCGTTTTCGCCTCGGTGGATTATTACCCCGTGCGCAAAGAGTCTCACCGTACCAACACCACCATTCTCGAGGCCTACGCGGCAGAGCCCTCCAGGGAGACACTGAAAAAGATCTCCCAGTCCTTTCAAGAGAAAGGGACGAAGTTCGACTTCCGCGTCATGGCCACGCATGGCGGCACCATTAGCTGGCAGGCGAAGGAGCTGGCTCGGACCATCTCATCTGGTCCTATCGGGGGCGTGATTGGCGCCAAGTACCTGGGTGAAACGCTGGGCTACAAAAACATTGCCTGCTCCGATATCGGGGGCACGTCATTCGACGTGGCACTCATCACCCAGAACGAGCTGACCATTCGCACCGACCCGGATATGGCTCGCTTGGTGCTCTCGCTTCCGCTGGTGGCCATGGACTCGGTGGGCGCGGGTGCCGGCAGCTTTGTCCGGCTGGACCCTTACACCCACGCCATCAAGCTGGGACCGGACTCTGCGGGTTACCGCGTTGGCGTCTGCTGGGCCGAGAGCGGTATCGAGACGGTCTCCATCACCGATTGCCACATGGTGCTGGGCTATCTCAACCCCGATAACTTCCTGGGTGGCGCTATCAATCTGGACCCGCAACGGGCACACGACGCCATCAAGGAACAGCTCGCTGACCCGCTGGGCCTGTCGGTCGAGGAAGCAGCGGCCGGCGTGATCGAACTGCTCGACTCGGAGTTGCACGATTACATCCGTTCCATGATCTCCGCCAAAGGTTACGACCCCCGAAGCTTTGTCTGCTTCTCCTATGGGGGTGCTGGACCAGTGCATACCTACGGCTACACCCGCGGGCTGGGTTTTGAGGATGTGATCGTACCGGCCTGGGCGGCGGGCTTTTCCGCCTTCGGCTGTGCGGCTGCCGACTTCGAGTACCGCTACGACAAGAGCCTGGATATCAACCTCGATCAGTACGCACCGGGCGACCAGCGCCAGGCGGCCGCGAAGACCCTGCAGGAGGCCTGGAGCGAACTGACACAGAATGTTCTGGAGGAATTCCGGGTCAACGGCTACAGCGCCGACCAGGTCCGGCTGCAGCCGGCTTACCGCATGCAGTACCGCGGCCAACTGAATGACCTGGAGATCGATTCACCGCTGCCGGGAGTGGCGTCTGAGGACGACTGGGTGAAGCTGGAGGAGGCCTTCAACGAGACTTACGGCCGCGTCTATGCCGAGTCAGCTCGCTCCCCGGAACTCGGTTACTCGGTCACCGGCGCAATCATGCGCGGCTCCGTGCCCATCCCCAAACCGCGCATTCCAAAAGAACCCCTCGCCGACAAGGAACCGATCGCAGAGGCGCGACTGGGCACACGCCAGTTCTACCACCAGCGCCGTTGGGTTCAGGCAGAGCTTTATCACATGGAAGCGCTGCTACCCGGAAACGAGATCGAGGGCCCGGCCATCATCGAATCCGACGCCACCACATTCGTGGTGCCGGACGGCTTCCGCACCTGGTTGGACGAGCACCGGCTGTTCCACCTGAAAGAGCTGTAGGCCAAAAGCGCCCTAATTACGCCTTTGAGCCAGACCGAATGAGAACCTGGAGAGACGACCATGTCATACGAGCGCATTGAGCCCCAGTCCGCAGGGGCCACTATACCGACCACTGGCATCGTGCGCGGAGGCCAGACGCTTAAGCAGCACCGCGACGGCGTACTGGACGCTACCCGCAACACGGGCAGCTACGCAGGCCTGACCGAGCTCAGCCTGCGGGATGAAGAGCCCATCCGCTACAACAAGATGTTTTCCCGACTCCGCGCGGGTGTGGTGGATGCCCGCGAAACTGCCAAACGCATTGCCGCCTCGCCGATCGTAGAGCAAGAGGGGGAGCTCTGTTTCACCCTCTATAACGCCGCCGGCGACGCCATTGTCACGTCCACGGGCATTATCATCCACGTGGGCACCATGGGCGCTGCGAT
>PWQG01000274.1 GCA_003556835.1 Gammaproteobacteria bacterium | reverse complement strand
GCAATTGCAGGCCATAGGGGTGGCCGTCGCCGGAAATCTCACGCTGACCCAGCTCCAGCTGGTGCAGGGCCGATTCCACATGATCCTGATCCACGCCGGAGTCAGCCACTTCGCGCAATGTATCCAGGATCAGGGCTTCGACCTCGTCGGTGGATTTTTCCGCGCAGCCTTCCAGGCCGCAGAGGAAAGCCATTTCGCGATTGCTGTCCTCCAGGCCGCAGAGCGGGGAGGGCGCCTTGCCCAGTCCGGTGGTCTCCAGCACCCGCAGCAGGGGGCTGGCACTGTTGTCGAGCAGCACCGCCGCCATCAGCTGGGCGTGGTATTGCTCACGCAGGTCGGTGCTGTGGCCCAGCAGCCAACCGAGCACAATATGGGTCTTGTTCTTTGCCACTTCCTCGTCCAGTGGGTAGTAGCGGGTCACCGAAACAGGTGCCATGTAGCGCTTTTCATCGTCGACCCGGATGTCGATATCCAGGGCCTGGAAACGCTTCAGGGCCAGTTCCTCGAACTTGGCCTGGTGCTCGCTGGCCGGCATGTCCCCGAAGGTCATGAAGATCGCATTGCTGGGGTGGTAATGCGTCTTGTAGAAATGCATGAGCTGCTCGTAGCTCAGGTCGGGAATATGGTCCGGTTCGCCGCCACTGTTGTAGTGATAGGTGGTGGTCGGATACAGGTATTCGCTGATGGTCTGCCATAACCGCGCCGTAGTGGAGCTCATGGCGCCTTTCATTTCGTTGTAGACCACGCCCTTGTACATCAGCGGGCTCTCCGGGTTGTCCGCTTCGGAGAATTCCAGGCGATGGCCTTCCTGAGCAAAGTCCAGTTCATCCAGATTGGAGAAAAACACACAATCGAGATAGACCTGCAGCAGATTGTCGAAGTCCTTGCGGTTTTTGCTGGCAAAGGGGTAAGCGGTCCAGTCACTGCTGGTGAAGGCGTTCATGAAGGTGTTCAGTGAGCGCCGGATCATCATGAAGAAGGGGTCGCGCACCGGGTATTTTTCGCTGCCACACAGGGCCGTGTGTTCCAGGATGTGTGCCACGCCGCGCGAGTCCATGGGCACTGTGCGGAAGGCCACCATGAAGACATTTTCCGGGTCGTCGCTGGCCAGGTGATAGTGCAGGGCACCGGTCGCGCGGTGGCGATAGGCTTCCATGGTAAGGTTCAGGGAATCGATGCGCTGGCTGCGCTGCCATTCAAAGGCCGGGTGGGCCCGGTTGGCGTTGTGTTCCGGTGCAGCGTGCTTGGCGCTGTCCTGCGTGCGTGTAGCTGTGCTGGTGCTCATGCAGTCTGTCTCTCTTCTGTAAATTCCTGGTCTGTAAAATGGGGGCAGTGTAGCAAAGATGCAAGCCGTTGGCGGGCCTGGTGGAAAGCGGACCATGGCCCGGCCATCGGCATCATTTACTGGCTGTCTGCCGCTTGCGCCTGTTCTGCTGCTTCATCCGGCCTGTCTCCGGTCGGGGGACGTTCCAGGGTCATGCGGCCGAGCTGTCCGCTGCGGTAGTCCTGCAGCAGGCGTTCGGAAACCTTGTGCCAATCGGGCTGACCGTTCTTGCGCAGGCAGCCACGCCGGGCGGCGATCAGTTCCAGCAGGGCTTCGGCCGTGCCAGGCAGTTCATCCAGCTGGTATCGCTCGCGCAGCTGCTGTGGATAGTCGGCCAGCAGCCATTCGGCGGCGAAAAAGGCGACATCCTCATACTCCATGGCCGTATTGCGGATGGCGCCGGCACAGGCCAGGCGGTAGGCGGCATCCTGGTCTTCCAGTTTGGGCCAGAGTACGCCGGGTGTGTCGTGCAGATACCAGTGTTCGCCCAGGCGGATGCGCTGCTGGCCCTTGGTCACCGCCGGTTCATTGCCGGTCTTGGCGATCTTGCGGCCGAGAATCCGGTTCATCACCGTGGATTTGCCGACGTTGGGTATGCCGGTGATCATGATCTGGCGTTTGCGCCTGCCGGGACGTGCTTGTGTATCGTCTGCGTCTGCGTCTGGGTCGGGTTCCGCTTGTCGATCGGCTGCTCCCGTCTTGAGCAGTTGTTCGCAGATCCCGATGATCAGGCCGGCATTGAGTTCGCTGTCATGATCGGTGGCAATGGCGCGGTTGCCGGGCCTGCTATTGAACCATTCCAGCCATTCCCGCGTGGCTTCGGCGTCGGCCAGGTCGGCTTTATTGAGGATGTGCAGACAGGGTTTGTCCTGACGCATCCGGGCCAACAGGGGATTGGCGCTGGCGGCCGGCATGCGGGCATCGAGCACTTCGATCACGACGTCGATCTGCCGGATCAGCTGCTGCATTTCCTTGTTGGCCTTGTACATATGGCCGGGGTACCAGGATATGGGCATGTCGCACCGCTGTGTTATAATGAAAGAATGACTGTACAGGATACCATTGAGCAGAAGTTGCAGACAGCGTTGATGCCCTCACACTTGGATGTGATCAACGAAAGTCACATGCACAGCGGACCGGCCACGGAATCACATTTCAAGGTGACCCTGGTCAGCGAAGCCCTGGACGGGCTTTCCGCGGTGAAGCGGCATCAGCAGGTCTATGGCATTCTGGCAGATGAGTTGCAGGGCGGTGTGCACGCCCTGGCGCTGCATCTGCACACGCCCCAGGAGTGGGCGGAAAAACAGTCACGGGTACCGGATTCCCCGCATTGCCGGGGCGGCAGTCAGTCTGACAGGGGCTGACTGATCGTACAGTCCGGTATCTTGCTTGTTGGCGCGCTTTCGGGTATCGTGCCGCTCCATCCGGTCGCGGTTGCCTGAAATTCAGTGTCGCGCGGAAAGTTGAATAGATCGAGTAAAACAAAAAAATCAATAGCTTGGCTTGATGTTCAATACATTTTCTTGAAATTGAAGGGCCTCATTGATGTTACGTTTGCTCAGCGATCCCCGGGCGTTCTACGCCGCCAAAATCATTTCCCTCTTTGTGGCCCTCGTGCTGGGCCTGGTGCTGTTGTCCTTGCATATTGCCGGCGTGCAGGCCGTGGCAACATCGGAGACGGAGCCGCGCATTTCCCTGCTCCCCCTTCAGGCCGAGACCGCACGCAGCATGCCTGATTTTGATGCTTTCGAATCGGTTGATGATCGCAAGCAGGCTTTTTTTACCTATATCAGCGATTATGTTGAGAAGCAGAATCGCGCGATACGTGAAACCCGCGAAGCCCTGTTGCCATTGCGGGAAGTCACTCGTGACGGGCACAGCCTGACAGAACAGGAGATCGGCTTTGTTCACGAGGTGGCCGAGCGGTATCGGCTGGACCTCAGTGACTACAGCGAAGCCGAATTGCTGGAAGAACTGGCCCTGCGCGTTGATATTATCCCGACCTCACTGGT
>PWQG01000287.1 GCA_003556835.1 Gammaproteobacteria bacterium | reverse complement strand
TCCGTCACCGGACGGCAACATCTGGGCCACCGATCGCTGTGGCGCCAATTCTTGTGTGGGCTCCGACCTTGATCCAGTCCTGTTGTTCGACACCGATGGCAATCTGCTGCGCAGCTTCGGGGCCGGCATGATTTCCTGGCCTCACGGTCTTTTTGTGGAACCCGATGGCAACGTCTGGGTGACGGATGCCACCGTCGGGGCTGCCGAGGACTATGGCCTGGGCCATACCGTCATGAAATTCTCCCCAGAGGGCGAACTGCTGATGACTCTTGGTACCCCGGGTGAGGCCGGCAATCCGCCGACGCATCTGAACCGCCCGTCCGATGTCGTGGTAGCACCCAACGGCGAAATCTATGTGGTGGACCAGCATGGCGCCGGTGGTGAAAACCGCATCATCAAGTATGATGCCAACGGTGATTATCTGGAAACCTGGGGCGAAACCGGTTACGGGCCGGGGCAATTACATGATCCGCATGCCCTGGCGATGGATTCACAGGGGCGCCTGTTTTTCGGCGACCGCAGCAACAGTCGCATCCAGATTTTCGACCAGGATGGCAATTTCCTGGAATGGTGGACCCAGTTCGGTCGTCCCAGCGGGATCTATATTGATGAGAACGACACCATCTATGTAGCGGACTCGGAGTCCAGCGGGGCGGACAATGCCGTGCAGGGTAGCCGCAATGCGGGCTGGGAGCGTGGCATTCGCATTGGGGACGCCAGGACGGGTTTTGTGACCCACTTCATTCCCGACACACATCCGTCACCAAACCAGGCTGGCACCAGTGGGCCCGAAGGGGTGGCTGCCGACGCCGAGGGCAATGTCTACGGCGCCGAGGTCGGGCAGCGGCGGGTGGTCAAGCACGTGCGATTCCGTCCGTAAGTCTTTCGGCACCCGGTGCGTTCTGTAGTGTTGGTACAATTCCGGATCATTCCACGACAAACTGGCCCATCATGCCGTTGTCCTCGTGCTCCAGAATATGACAATGGTACATATAGGGCGTCACCGGGTCGGCGTAGTTCTCGAATCGCATGACGACTCGCACGGTTTCACCGCCCGCGACAATCACCGTATCCTTGAAGGCACGCTCATGGGGTCCGGGCGCTCTCCCATCACGGTCCAGGATCCGGAACTGGCCATGATGAATGTGGAACGGGTGCATCATCGGTGAGTTATTGTGAATTTCCCAGATTTCCGTGGAATCAAGCGGTACTCGCTCATTGATGATTCCCATATCCATGCTCCGGCCGTTGATCGAGAAGCGGTCTCCACCCATGCCGCCTCGGCGACCGCGGCCGCGACCCCCGCCCATCATTCCCATTCTCATGTCCAGCTCGAATCGGCGCACACGGTCCACGGCAAAGGAAGCGGGATCGGGTACGGAGGCAAGCACGGGCGGCAGTTCTGGTGTGGCGGTCAATTGCGACTGCGGCTCGATGGCCAGCAGGTGAAATCCCTGATTGGCAATGGCGCCCATCATGCCTCCCATCATGCCCCGGGATCGCAGCGGCGAATCATCGGGCAGAGGCAGACTGACCAGATCCACGGGCGCGCCGTCGCTGAATTCGGCGACGATTTCGCATCGCTCGCCCGCCGCCAGTGTGACATCCGTCACCGCCAGCGGTTCGGCCAGAAAGCCACCGTCGCAAGCGAGCTGATGAAAGCGCCGGCCATCGCTGAAAGCGATTCGATAATTGCGGGCATTGGAGGCATTGAGCACGCGGAATCGGACCCGACGGGTCACCGGCACAAAGACGGGGTCAAAGGTTCCGTTTACCAGCATGGTATCGCCGTGGTGCCCCATCATGATATCGCGCTGGTTTTCGACATAACGAAGGCTTCCATCGCTGTGGAAACGCCGGTCCTGGATGATGAGGGGAATGTCATCCACGCCGTACTCATCGGGCAGCTCCAGTGCCCGGCTCTGTGCATCTTCAAGCAGGATCATGCCTGCAAGCCCGCGGTACACCTGCTCCCCGGTTTTATGGATCTGGTGTGAGTGATACCAGCAGGTACTGGCATTCTGGTTTACCCGGAACCGTGCATCCCAGCGGCCATCCGCTGTGATCTCCTGGTGCGGGCCACCGTCGGCGATGGCGGGCAGATGCAAGCCATGCCAGTGCACGGTGATGGTTTCGTCGAGACGGTTGTGGACACCGATACGCACTTCCTCATCATTGCGCAGACGCAGGGTCGGTCCCAGGTAACTGCCATTAAAGCCCAGGGTCGGGGTTTCCAGGCCGGGAAGAAACCGGCTCCTGCCCTGCCCTGCTTCCAGTGCATACTGCCGGATGCCGTCGAGCCGTTCACCGTCGAGCAGATCAGGAATCCTGAGCGGATTGCGGGGGCGACCCTGACCCAGCAGGGAGATCGGATACAGGGCACCGACGGCGGCGACTGCCGATACCTGGAGAAATTGACGGCGTTTCAGCATGATGTTTGACACACTCCCTGACAGAGAAGGACGGCATTTGCAGGCTCGGGACCGCTCGTGCGGTTTCCCCGGGTAGACTATAAACCGATAATGACATGGCCGCACATCAAGTCGGGAGAACCCGGGCCGGTCAATAGACACGGTCTTGTCTCAAATCAACAACCGGTCCATGTGAAGCGACTCAGAACAGGGCACTGGTACCGGAAAGAATCACGCCCAGGGCCACCGCCCAGAGTACACAGGCCATCACATCCAACAGAACATAACGCAGCAGGGGAAAACCACTGATGCCCAGCATGGCAGGAATCAGGCTACGGATGGCAGGTATGAAGCGGCCAATAAAAATGGCCCATCCGCCACGGCGCCGGATCATGCTTTCTGCACGCATCAAGGACTCCCGATAGCCCGCTACCGGCCGGGTCTGATGGAGGCCCGGCCCCAGCCAGCGACCGACGAAATAACCGGCATGGTCACCGGCAAGCGCCCCGGCGAAAGCCAGTGGCACGATCTGCAGCACGGTGGCGGCTTCCACGCCGCAGATCAGATGATTGCGATGGGAAGCGCTTCGGGATATGCCGCTTTCCCGCACTGTCCTAATCAGGTCATCTTACAAGCACGGCTTCGCGGAAAAGTTGCGTTACTGGTTGCGCCGGATGGACATCGATAGAGATCGGCACTATTCTGAGCGGTGTCCAATTCCTGCATGACCCGATTGGTGTCATCAGTCAACAAATGGTGAATACAGTGTTTGACAGAAACAAGGATAACCGCCAAAAGCAGCCCGAAACCCCTGAAACCCCCGTCCGACGCGAGGAAACGCCTGCCGCCCCCGCCAGAGCACCGGTATCCGCTGGAAGCCGCGGCGCTTCGGCGACCATTGGTACTACGATCCGCATCAAAGGCGAT
>PWQG01000263.1 GCA_003556835.1 Gammaproteobacteria bacterium | reverse complement strand
TCCATGGAGCGTGAGCGGATGCGGGCATCACGCAGTTCGCGCCGGATATTGGTCAGGGTGTTCTCCATGCGTCGCTGCAGGGCCGTGTCCTGCACACCAGGCAGCTCCACCACGATGCGGTTCACACCCTGCTGCTGAACCACCGGCTCTGATACGCCAAGCGAGTCGACACGGTTGCGGATGGTGGTCTGGTTGGCGGAGACGGTATCGCGCTGCAACTGCTCGATATCCTGGGCCGACATGCTCAGCTCGAGCAGATACTGGCCACCACTCTGCCGGGTTTGACCAACGAGTTCGCTGAAATCGCGCCGCAGCAGGCTGCGGGCTTCATCCCGGGCGTCACTGTCGTCAAAGCGCAGCAAAAGGCTGTGACTGTCCGTCAGCTCCATGGAACGAGAGCGGATGCGGGCATCTCGCAGTTCGCGCCGGATATTGGTCAGGGTGTTTTCCATGCGTCGCTGCAGGGCCGTGTCCATGTCGATTTCCATCAGGAAATGCACACCACCCTGCAGGTCCAGGCCCAGGTTCATCTTGCTGGCGCCGACGGCCTGTAGCCAGCCCGGAATGGTGGGGGCCAGGTGCAACGCGGCAATATATCCGTCACCGAGCATGTCTTCGATGGCCGCCTTGGCACTGAGCTGATCATTGAGGTCATTGAACCGGATCAGCGCACCATTGTCCTGCAGGGTTTCCCCGAAATACTCGATACCCTCGGCACGCAACGCGTCGGTGGCCATGGACAGTTCACGATCGGTGATGAGTTCCTGGCGCTCATGCGAAATCTGCACGGCCGGGTCATCGGGATAGAGATTGGGCAGGGCGTACAGCAGACCGGCCAGCAGTACACTGATGACCAGTATGTTCTTCCAGAGGGGAAACTTGTTCAGCATGGGCCTTTCGACTCATTGTGGCGCCGTCGCGGGGACGGCGCAGCGTGATGGGTTATGGCAATCGGCTTCAGCCGATGGACTTGATGGTGCCCTTGGGCAGTGCTGCCGCAACGGAAGCCTTCTGCAGGTTGAGCTGGACGTTTTCGGCCACTTCAACAGTGATGTAGTCATCACTGACATTGGTGACCTTGCCCAGGATGCCACCACTGGTCATGACTTCATCACCCTTCTCCAGACTGGTGACCAGTTCCCGGTGCTCTTTTGCTCGTTTGGCCTGGGGACGCCACAAAATCAGGTAGAACAACAGGAACATGCCACCGATGAAAATCAGGTTGAACATGAGTCCGGGTCCCTGGGCTGCGCCGGCTTCCTGGGCATGAGCGGTATTGATGAAAAAGTTCATGGATCGATCTCTTGTTGGCTGTTGGAATATAGAATCGGGGCACGCCGGCCGTTTTCAAGGTGTGGCTGGCCGGGTCTTGCCCTGACGGGCGTAAAACGCCTCGGCGAAGGCGGTAAATCTACCTTGTTCGACGGCCTGACGCAAACCCCGCATCAGTTCCTGATAGTAGTGCAGGTTGTGCAGGGTGTTGAGTTGTGCGCCCAGCATTTCACCACATTTGTCCAGGTGATGCAGGTAGGCACGACTGAAATTCCGGCAGGTATAACAGTCACATTCGGGGTCCAGCGCAGCGGTGTCACGCTTGTGCCGGGCATTGCGCAATTTCAGCAGGCCTTCACTGGTGAACAGGTAGCCATTGCGGGCATTTCGGGTGGGCATGACACAGTCGAACATGTCCACGCCCCGGCCCACTGCCTCGACAATATCCGCCGGGGTGCCGACGCCCATCAGATAACGCGGGTGATCCTCCGGCATCCTGTGGGCAATATGGTCCAGCACCCGGATCATGTCTTCCTTGGGTTCACCCACCGACAGGCCGCCTATGGCATAGCCATCAAAGCCGATCTCGACCAGGGCCTCCAGTGACTGCTCGCGCAGATTCGTGAACATGCCGCCCTGGACAATGCCAAAGAGAGCAGAAGCATGATCCCCATGTGCCTCGCGACAGCGCTTTGCCCAGCGCAGGGACAGTTGCATGGAAGCCTCGGCCTCCGTCTCGGACACCGGATAGGGCGTGCACTCATCAAAGATCATGATGATGTCCGAACCCAGTGCCTGCTGTACCTCGATGGCGGTTTCGGGGCCGAGAAACACCTTGGCCCCGTCCACCGGCGAACGGAAACTGACGCCCTCCTCGGTGATCTTGCGCATTTCCCCCAGGCTGAATACCTGAAAACCACCGGAGTCGGTCAGGATGGGTCGCTCCCAGCCCATGAAGTCATGCAGGTCGCCATGCTGGCGAATGATTTCGGTGCCGGGACGCAGCATCAGGTGGAAGGTATTGCCGAGCAGGATCTCGGCACCGGTGCCGGCGATCTGCTCCGGGGTCAGGCCTTTCACCGTGCCATAGGTACCCACGGGCATGAAGGCCGGCGTCTGGACCTCGCCACGGGCGAATCGCAGCGTGCCGCGCCGGGCCTTGCCATCACTGTTATGTAGTTGGAATTCCATGCGCTGGCCCTGCATCAGTGTTCCCGGGTGGCCAGGAACTGGATGTCCGGCCAACGCTCCTGGATCAGGTTCAGATTGACCCGGGTTGGCGGCAGATAGGTCAGATGATCCCCGCCATCCACGGCCAGGTTGTCCTGCGCCTTGCGGCGGAACTCGTCCAGCTTGGCCGGGTTCTCCGCTGTCACCCAACGCGCACTGTAGACATTGACCGGTTCATAAATGCAGTCGACCTTGTACTCGTCCTTCAATCGCCAGGCCACCACCTCGAACTGCAATACACCCACGGCGCCGACAATCAGGTCATTATTGTTCAGGGGCATGAAGACCTGCACCGAACCTTCCTCGGCCAGCTGCCGCAGCCCTTTCTGCAACTGCTTGGTCTTGAGCGGATCACGCAGGCGGATACGCTGGAACAGTTCCGGGGCGAAATGTGGAATACCCGTGAACTGCAGGGCCTCGCCCTCGGTGAAGGTGTCACCGATCTGGATGGTGCCATGGTTGTGGAAACCGATGATGTCACCGGAAACGGCCGCGTCGGCCTGCTCCCGTTCGCCAGCCCGGAAACTCACCGCATCACTGATGCGCACGTCCTTGCCCAGGCGACTGTGCCGCAGCTTCATGCCCTTGCTGAAGGCGCCGGAGCAGACACGCAGGAAGGCCACGCGATCGCGGTGGTTGGGGTCCATATTGGCCTGTATTTTGAAGACAAAGGCAGAGAAACCCGGCTCGTCCGGCTGTACCAGGCGGGTGCCCGTTTCCCGGGGTCGCGGCGGTGGCGCCCATTCAACAAAATCATCCAGCATTTCGCGCACGGAGAAGTTACCCAGGGCGGTACCGAAATAAACGGGGGTCATGCGTCCGGCGAGGTATTCGTCCAGGT
>PWQG01000112.1 GCA_003556835.1 Gammaproteobacteria bacterium | reverse complement strand
GGCTTTGGTGTGGCTCTCAACTACACGTACTCGGATGACTCCGCCACGACACCTCCGCTGTTCAATCCAGAAACCGGACAGAACGATGGACTCCGCCGGGAAACCGGCTTGAGCGGCGCGTCAGCCAACACGTATAACGCCTCGGTTTTCTTCGAGAAATTCGGCGTATCTACGCGGCTTTCCTATCAATACCGATCCGCATGGCTGAACAGCATCGATCTGGGCGAGCCACGCATGGATCGGTACTGGGATGACCGCCCGTCACTGGACTTTTCATTCCGCTACTCAATCAATGAGCAATGGATGTTGTTCCTTGATGGAAACAACCTGACCAATGAGTACGGTCGGCGATTCCATGATGAGCGACGTTATGTCTACGAGCTAGAAGGCTTTGGCCGCAGCTATATGGCAGGGGTTCGCATGTCATTCTGACACCTCTCTTTTGTAGCTTACTCTGGCAACAGAGGCATTGAATGGGAAGTCACCTTTGTGACTTCCCATTTTTTTGTGCAGTCCCTTCTTCACGATGTTGTCACAGTCATCGTACACACTCTCAATGACCCGATAAAAGCACATCATTTGAGCGTCAAGGATCAACTCCAGCAGTGTTTCATGGTCACTCGTCCGGGACCGCCTCGAAATCTTCTTTGTAACGCACACCACAGTCTGGACAGGTGAATTCATCCGGCAATTCATCGAACGGCATGGGCGGATACCCTTCCCGGCTATCACCTTCTGATTCATCAAATATGTAGTTGCAGCCTGTGCAATAGTATCTCGCCATAACGTGGACTCACTCGATCATTTTATACTCACTGCGGCCGTACCGTGCATGGATACGGGCACTTCTTTCCGGGTCGATATTGATCTTTCCCAGGTCGCCGTTGATATGCGGTAAATCCAGCAAGCGCCTGTCCATCACCCGAAACCACAGCCAGGGCACATAGGCAAGCAGATACATGCCGTAGTAGCCATTGGGCAATTCGGGGATGTCATCAAAATTGCGCAGACTCTGATACCGGCGGGTAGGATTGGCATGATGATCTGAATGGCGCTCCAGGTGAAACAACAGGAGGTTGCTGAAGATATAGTTGGCATTCCAGCTGTGATGGGGCTTGCATCGTTCATATCGACCATTGGCCTCACGCTGGCGCAACAATCCATAATGTTCAATGTAATTGGCGCTGGTCAATTGAAACCAGGCCCATACATTGTGCACAAGAAGAAAAGGCAGCATGATCCAGCCGAACAGGACTATCAGGCTGCCCTGCAATACCAGGCTTATGGCATAGGATTGCAGGATATCGTTATCCAGGCTCCAGGCGCTCTTTCCCCGACGCGAGAGGCGCTCCTTTTCCACTTGCCAGCCGCGCAGGAACGCCCCTGGTATCTCACGTAACATGAAGCGGTAGATTGATTCGCCCATCCGCGCACTGGCGGGATCTTCCGGGGTGGCGACATCGCGATGATGGCCGCGATTGTGTTCGATGCAGAAATGCCCATAAGCCGGCACGGCCAGCACAACCTTTGCCAACCAACGCTCAAAAGCCGTTTTCTTGTGTCCTAATTCATGGGCGGTATTGATGCCCAGTCCGCTGTAGCTGCCTGCCGTGATGGCCATGACAAGTACCGAGACAAGGCTCAGGTCCCGTGTGCCCACGAACCAGGCAATGGCGATCAATACCAGGAAGTGCATGGGTACGGTCAGCCAGGTCAACACACGGTAGTAAAGATCCTGCTCAAGCTGGGGAACTATCTCCTCAGGCGGGTTATTCTCGTCCGAACCCAGCGCGTGATCAAGGAAGGGAATGATGATATACGTGGCCAGCAGGGGCACCGCCAGCAGCCACTCCTGCCCCCAGGTGAAATACAGGGCGATACCGAGCAAGGGAAAAACCGGCATGAAAAGCGATGACATCCACAGATAGCGCTTGCGGTCCCGATATTGAATCAAGCCTTTATCCGGATGTTCCAGGGTGTAGAGTCTGCTCATGCCACCATCTCCTGCTTCTATTATCCTGCCATGAGCATACGCCACGATTGAGAGTGATGGCAATTGATCTTGAACAAGTTGTCTTGTATGAGCTACTGGAATTGATTTCAATTTTCAACCGGCGTAATGTCAGAGAGTGTAAAGACTGATATAAGCCGAACTTTCGAAACAGTTTGCCGTGGAGGACGCCACCATGATCATCCGGATTCTGTGTTTGACGTTCGCACTCACCCTGGTTGCCTGCGATCGCGAAGGTGCGCATTGGGAAGAAGCCCAGCAAGAAAACACCATCGCCGCCTACGAGGCCTATGTAGAGAGTTACCCGGCTGGTGAGAACGCCGACCAGGCGCGAAACCTCATCGATACGCTGCGTGCCGAGGAGGCGTGGACGCAAGTGCAACAGCAAGACACGATGTCAGCCTATCGCGGATTTCTCGCAGACTACCCTGACGCCGCAGGCGCCGATGAAGCCCGGGCTCGCCTGGATATTCTGGAACGCGAGGCCGCGTGGCAGGACCTGGCCACAAGCGACGACATCGCCGCACTACAAAACTTTGCCGACGAGCATCCCAACAGCCCCGAAGCGGAAATTGCGCGTGCCCGGGCCAACGAACTCGAGGCCGAAGCCGAACGTCGCGAACTGGAGGCTCAAGCCGAGGCTGAGCGGGAACGCGAGCTCGAACTCCAGCGGGAACGCGAACGCGAAGCCCAGCGCCAGGCTGAGCAGGGAACCCATCGAGTGCAGTTGGCAGCGGTCCGCAGCCAGGATCAGGCGAATGCCGGCATCGAGCAACTGCAGCGACAGCTGGGTGAAATCCTGGGCGACATCGGACTGGAGGCACAGCGCACCAACGGCCTGTACCGGCTGGTGACCCAAGCGATGAGCCGGGAGCAAGCCGGAGAACTGTGCGAAGCCTTCAACCAGCGTGGCCAGGACTGCTTTGTGCGTCAGCGCTGAAGACGCCTGGTTGATCACCAGCTCTCCGGTGCGCCGCAGGGCGGTGGGTGTTATTGCTCCGGATACGGACTCTCGAGCACACCGAGTTGCTGCCAGAAAGCAAGCTCGTCCCAGTCATACCAGTATTCGGCGAACTCGCCGTCTCTGACGCTGAACAGGATGGTCTCGGTGGCGTGGATCTCGCGTCCATCAATATCGTAACCGACGAACTCACCCTCGCCGGTAGCACGTACTACCATGCGAATTGTCACATGGCTGTCAGCACCAACGATCTGTGTCGGTTCAAGCGTAATATCAGGAAATGAGCTCCAGTATCCTTGTACAGCGTTCAAGAATATTTCAAGTTCTTGCTCCTCACCATTCAGCATCATCGGATCTGCCAGTATCTCGGCCAGGGTTCCCTGGTCCT
>PWQG01000418.1 GCA_003556835.1 Gammaproteobacteria bacterium | reverse complement strand
CTCCTAGCGCCTGAGCCCGCACGGAATACTGCCCAGCGAAAACCCCGGCAGTCGGGAACACCGGGTCATCAAAACTGCGGGACTGTCCGGCGGAAAGATCCTCAACGCTGCGCAGGCCCAGGTCGGTTACCACCATACCGGCCGGATCAACGACGGCCAGGGCCAGCTCACCGTCGGCGGCAAAACGGCTGAGGTTGGTCAGGCTGGCGCCTATATCGACCAGATCATCGGGCCCATAGCGCTCGCGGTCAGTCTGCGCCGCCACGTCAAAGATAGAGGACAGGACGTCGATGTACTGCGGATCCAGGATTTGCCGGACACGGTTGCCGTTGATGTCGGTGTATTCAAGACGCACTGTCTCGGTCAACAGCCGGCGTTCCCCCGCCTGTGGCTCCAGAAAATCAACCATCAGATCAAGGTCTTCTCGCGCCTCGGGCGTCAGTGTTGGCCAGGTCCAGATCACCCGGGTGAGGCCGGCAGCCTGCTCGATCGCCGCCGGCGGGGTCGCAAAACTGTCTGGATCAATCTCTATACGCTCGTTATTGATCTCGGCAGTAACCTCGATGTCGCGGATGGCGGGATCGGTAACTTCAATCCGCACCGGATGGGGTGCGGCCGCCGCGTCACGGCTGTCAATGGCGGTAAAGGTAATCAGGTGCTCCCCGACCTGACCGGGCCCCGGCGTCCAGCTGAAATGTCCTGTGGCGGGATTACCCGGCGCCACTTCAAAACCGGCCCCGGAAGGCAGACCCGTATTGTTGAGAAATACCGTGTCGTCTGTATCCGGATCAGACGCCTGGACAATAAATTCCAGCGTCCGCCCCTGGGGGATAGCCAGAGTTTCTCCGCTGGCAGGGCTGGGCGGCACATCAAAGGTCGGCGGGGCGTTGTCGGCAAAATCCTGGATGCTGACGATGAATTCCAGCGGGACCGAGTTGCGCACTCGCCCGTCGGCATCCAGGTCCTCGATGTGCATCGGCACGGAGTACAACCCCAGACGTGTCTGCTGGTTGGTCTGCCAGGTAACAACGCCGGTGTTTTCGTCAATCTGCAGAGTTTCACCGCCACCACTGGGCAAAGTGAAGATTCCGGATTCACTCCCCAGTGCATCTCGCCAGCGCAATCCCTCGCCGTCGGGATCCACCGCCGGCACCGCAAACTGACATTTTTGACCCCGCTGACACGCCACCACCGGTGAGATGCTACTCAATGGCGAACGCAAGCCATCACTCAGATCCACCCGGGCCTCAAGGCGGAATCGGCCACCGGCATTACGCAAGGCGCCAAGGCGACAGCACTGGTTGATGCGGACCAGCCACGGTTCCCCGTCACTGTCGACCACATCGGGATAGGTTTTACGGACCACGTCTCCCTGCTGCGTCCGGGCGACCCCGATTACCCAATCCTCTTCGGGGTTGGCGGCAATCACTTCAAAATTCGGGTTGGTTGTGGTGCCATCACCGAAGCGGAATGAGGAAATCATATTAATAGTGTCGCCTACCTGCGGGCGGCCATCACTGGCGCTGCCCGAATAAAAACTGCGGCGGGCCGCCACGGTCAGGCTGAAGTCCACCGTGGTCGGACTGATTTCCGGACGCGGCTCCCAGGTGATGTGTCCGAAACGGAAATGGCTGGCCTGGGCCTGGCCAACACTTAGTAAAACCAGCACCAAAGCCATCAGGAATCCCGTGATCCGGGGTGTGTTCCATGCACCCATTGCTATTCTTCCTTTCCTTCCAGCCGGATTTCGATATCAATTCGGTGATCTCCGTCGGGCGCCACTGTGCCGGGGCTGCGCTGTTGTTCGATTTCCAGTCGCGTCCCCGGCGCCACGAACAGCGGCTGGCCGTGCAGGGCGACCGGTTCGGGGCCCTCGCTGACAGAAACCGGAATCGGATGCTCGCCCGGCATGCTGGCCGTAAAGGAGCTGCCGGGGATATCAAGCCGGTAATTGATCTGCTCCGGCACAAGTTCAAATGAGAAACTTTCACTGCGCGCTGTTCCGCCGTCGGGCAAGCTCATCTCAAACTCGCCGGAGAATGTGAAAGCTTCATTCGAGCGATGCTGAAGCAATACTGTGAAGCCCAACGACTCACTGCTCCCCTGGGGGAGATACAGCGGATCAGGCCGTACCGACAGGAGCTCAACACGCCGGGTAGGCAGCACCCGGACCATCCGGCTGCGCTCGGCCAGCAGCTCACCATCAAAGGCCTCGAAGGCACGGACACGCAGCTCGTAATCTCCTGGCCGCCGGGCCTCGGTAAACCAGGAGAAGCTTTCCGTTAACTGTTCGCCACTCTCAAGCCGGATGCGCGCCTCCTCAAGCGCGACGTCCGGATCGGCATGTTGATCGATAAATACCGGAGTCACCGGTTCTTCGGACAGCAATGTGCCATCGGCAGCGAACACGGCCAGGTACAGCCGCGTCACCAGGGTATCGGGGCCGGCATTTTCCAGATCGATCGCCAACTCCGCCTCGTGGTGGGCTTCGTAGCTGTCGGCATCAGTACGCAACCCCGAAAGCCGCAAGCCGCCCCGGTCGCTTGAATCCAGGCCGATGGAGAACTCCACTAGTCCGAAGTTCTCGGTGGTGAACGAGAATGTCCGGTTGCGATAACCCTCGGCAGATACCGACATCGTGGTCTGACCAACATCGAGACCCTCTATTCGATATCGCCCATCTGAACCGGAAACGGCCGAACGTCCCCCGCCACTTATAACAGCACCTTCTACCGGCGCCTGAGAAGCACGATCAAACACGGTGCCGCGCAACGTGACACCCTCTGGTATTTCTATTGGCTCAAGCTCGATCGTGCCCAGATCCGCAGTTCCGTCTGGCGGCAAAATTACGGACAGAGCAAGCGCCCGGTATCCCTCAGCTTCCAGCGTGAATTCCTGCTCCCCGGCGTCAATCGCATCAAAGCGGAAACTGCCGGTTTCATCAGAAACAACAGCCCGGGTTTCGGAAGCAATTGATGCACCAGCAATCGTATCACCCGTGTCAGCAGAGCGGAGTTCGCCAATAACTGTTGCCAACTGATCTTCCAGAGGTGGATCGGATTCCGGAACCAGACCAGGGGAGAACGCAAGTGTCTGGGCCACAGCCAGATCAAACTCCGCGCTCACGGGATGGTAGCCCGGTGCGCTGACCGTAATGGTGTAGCGCCCGACCGGCAGGACAAAGGCATAATCGCCTGCGGAATCCACACCGGTCAGGGCTTCGCTATCGCCGGTTATATTGACCTCGGCATCGGTTAGCGGCTCGGCAGTTTCGCGATCGATCACGGTGCCGACAACGCGTCCTGTATCAGGCTCGGGCATCAGCACGATAGCGCCCAGATTAACAAGCCCGGCGCGCGCAACCTG
>PWQG01000273.1 GCA_003556835.1 Gammaproteobacteria bacterium | reverse complement strand
TCGAACATCTTCATCCTCGGCGGGGAGAGCTATCGGCTCAAGCAAAAAACCACCGGCTGAGCACCGGAACCCGGGTCAATTTTGTTGGCCACAGAAGGGTCAGAATAAATGGCCATTGACACCACTGCATGCCTCTCTTTCGCAGCGCTCGCCAGCGGAACCGTTGTCGAGGAAACCGCGAGAGAAGAGGGCTTTAAAACCTGCGCTGATGCTCTGGAGCTAGTCGCTGGTGCTGCCATTGCCGATCACAAACACTCTTCCCATAATCATTGGCACACAGACCAGACAGACGGTCGCATGTTCACCAGCCTAGTCTCTAAATATTATTCCGACGGGGATGGCCATGTGACAATTACCGCAGCACCGGTCAGCAGCGGAAATTGTGATGCCACTTACGTTGAAACATTCGCTTTGGAACGCAATTGCATGTCCGCAAGGGAAAACATATACGACGACTGGGAGTTTATGACCGAACTCAATGATACGATCGTTTTGCAGAGCGAATCTGGCGGCGTCAATTTGTATCTCACGCCGCAGGGTAGTGGCAATATATGCTTGGTTTCCCGCCGGGAAGTAGTTTACTTCGACTGATCCGGGTAACGACCAAGGCCCGCCGTTTTTAACAAAAATCGGCGGGCTTATAGCCTCGCAAGACCAGCGATCCTTTTTGATCCTCTAAGCATCGCTTCCCGCGTCGCCTAGTATACCCTCTCCCCATCCAGGGTGCGCCCTAGCACAGCATGCTCCATAAACACCGCCACCGCCGAGTCAGGTTGATCTCGACTAATTCAAAGATCAGCGTCGCGCTTCATTCAGCGTTCCCTATCTTTTGACCGAGCGCACGCTTCACGGCAAACCGAGACTCAACCTCCGACCCGTCGATCAGCCGCCCCAAGTTCGCTGACTCCAGGCCGCGCTGCACCTGCTCGTGGAACCAGGTGTCGTGATCTGGCTCTTCCTGTTGCTGTTTATTCGCTCCTGTGCAGCTCCGAAGCGCCTCAGTACCAGCACGATCATACGATTGTACCGCCTGCGTAAAACGCTTCTCGGTTGTCGCCTTAGTCATCGGGGTACCTTCAGTGTATTGCACGGACAGCACACTCGATGTCCCAGAAGCATAAGGTCAGTCAATCGGCTTCGAGCGGATTGCCCCTACGGCAGTCCCATCCAGGACACCCACCCCCACTCGCAGTCATTCCTCGAAAACCTCATCAAGCGACTCGGCAGAAAGCAGGCGCGTACCCCAGATCCCGAGCTGCTCATCAGAGGCCGCTGCGAGCTTGTCATCGACCCACGGCGGCAACTCACCGAACTTGAGGGCCAGCTGCGCTCGAAGCAGACCGGCAAAACCTTCGTGCCGGCCCTCCAGCCGACCCTCCTGCCGCCCCTCAAGGCGCTCCTTCTTCACCAGGTTCTCCAGATTCTCTGCCAGCATGTCCTTGTCCTCCACCAGGCTGTTGAGCTGCTCCAGGTGTATATCCGCACCCAACCGGTGCAGGTGGCGCTTGATCCACCGCGTAACCACCCGGTCCGTGCGCGCCTTGTTCGGATCACTACGGATGATGGCCACTATCCGGTCCACCGCCCGCTGCAACGCCTCCCAGCTATCACCCGCGTTTTCCACTCCGAAAACGCCACTTAGCGGACTCTGACGCAACCCCAACTCCTCGTCAGTATAACGCCCCTCGTCCACCAGGTAGTATCGCAGGTGCGGTTGATAGACCCACTCCCTGAGCCCGTTCCAGGTGATCTCCACCGACCAGACCACGTCCTCTACCCTCTCCTCGAACAGTGGCGTGATGTAGTGCCCGCTGTGGTTTCGGAGGGTGCTGAAGTCCATCAGCTGAGAGATCTGCGGCGGGGCAAAACCCTCCATCAGCTGCTGGACGAACTCCGGGTGGCTGAACAGCTCCTTGTAGCCACTGTCGTGGTGGTTGGCAGTGTCGATGGTACTGCCTTCATAGATGCCACCAAGTGCATCGCAGCACGCCTTGGCCGGGGAACGCACCTCCCTCCCTGGATGGGCAGGGCCTCAGCCCCGCCGTGAGGATTGAATCAAAGGATGGGAATCAACGGCACCCGACCGCAACCACTCAACAGAGCCGTAGCGGCCAGCAGGCCCAGCACAAGCGCCGTACGCATAGGTAACCTTCCTTCTGAAATTTGCTTCCGAACGATAATCCCTCAGTGCTCCCCCGGCGAGAAATCAAAGGTCATCTCATCACCACCATCGCGACCGAACATGTCGTCAATGCTCAAGCCACCCGTGGCCTTCTCCGCCAAGCGCTTCTGAATCCTGAGCAGGCGAGGCAGGTCTTTAATCCGCTGCTTGGAGTAGTGCTGCCCATAGGCCAGCCCCAACGCCCCGCTCTGGGCCAGTTCGGCCAGCACATCCGGTTTGGCCTCACGTAGCCGGGGCTCGGCAGCAGCGTATAGCCCGGTAAGCCGCTTCTTGGTGCCATCCGGAGCCTCTACCGAAGGCTCCCAGGGCTCGATCATCTCGTGGGCGACCAGCTGGTCCACGGCCTTGCGGGTCATTGCCCGGTACAGCTCGTACTGCTGCAGGAACTTCGCCACCTTGGATAGCGGCTCGCTCATCTCACCCTGCTCGTTAAAGAAGGGCACTGCATTCGACCCAGGGGACACCTCCTCGATCAGCCCACTGTCCTCACACACCGTGAGAATGAGTTGATCCTCCCCCTTTCGGGCCATCCGGAAGGGCCAGGCGCGGTACAGGGCGGGCACCTGACCGGCCAGCCAGTCCCCATCCGGGCGGACATACAGGTTGCTGCCCGGCGGCACACTCTGGATGGCCACCAACTGGTAGGCCCCGGATTGCTCGTCGGGGATGAAGGCCATCACCATAGACTGCAACAGCAATGACACTTCCTGCATCACCACAGGCACCATGCTGTCCTGGCGCGCAAAGGCATAGCTCTTAGAGCCTTTCCAGCCCTGGCCGGCGTGCTGCTCGCGGCTCAGTGGGATGAATTTCGGCATTGATTACTCCCAAGAGTTAGTAGTTCTCAATAGCGGGTTTCGGTGTAGCACCGTCGGAGGCCACCCCGCCTGAACTCAGTCCTTGAGAAGCTGGCTGGTGCGGTGGTCGCCGCGATTGCGAGTGCTTAGCCCTGGTCCGCCACTATTCAATTGGTTGAAGGCTAACACACACTGTCTGAATGATTGGGACACAGCTGCTCCCGCAGGTCTGCGATCGTCACCGGCAGCCCCTCCGCCAGAGGCACGGTAGGCGCCCAGTTCAACAAACGCTGCGCCAGGGTGATGTCTGGTTTTCTCCGCTGCGGATCGTCTTGCGGTAGCGGGTCGTTCACCAGGGGCGCGCGAGACCCGGTGCAGTGCCGAATGTGTTCGGCCAGCGCGCGGATACTCACCTCCTCCGGGTTACCGAGATTCACTGGACCAGTGCACGCGGGCGGGGTTGCCATCATGCGGATCAGCCCCTCCACCAGATCATCCACATAGCAAAAACTTCGGGTCTGAGCCCCCGCACCGAACAGGGTGATCGGAGCGCCGGTCAACGCCTGGCGGATGAAGTTCGACACCACCCGCCCATCGTCGAGATGAATACGCGGGCCGTAAGTGTTGAAGATACGTACCACCTTTACCGCCACACCGTATTGGCGGTGGTAATCGAACGTCAGGGTCTCCGCGCACCGTTTGCCCTCGTCGTAGCAGGCACGGGGTCCAATCGGGTTCACATGACCCCAATAGGCCTCCGGCTGTGGATTGACCGCCGGGTCGCCGTAAATCTCGGAGGTGGAGGCGATGAGTACCGGCACCTGCCGGGTCCGGGCCAGTTCCAGGGCGTTCAGCGTGCCGAGTACGGCGGTGCGCGTGGTGGCGACCGGGTCACGCTGGTACTGAAGCGGGGAGGCCGGACAGGCCAGGTGGTAGATGGCATCCACCGGCACATCGAACGGCGCGGTAACGTCCTGTTTCAACCAGTCGAAGTCGGGCCGTGATAAAAGGTGGCGAATGTTTTGCTCTCGCCCGGTCAGCCCGTTATCCAGGCAAATCACGCGGTGGCCGGCTCCGATCAGGCGGTCGCATAAGTGAGAGCCGATAAAGCCCGCGCCGCCGGTGACCAAGTAGCGGGCCCCACCACTCATTTGGCGCGGTCCGCCTTGCCGCCAAGTGCCTGTTGCAGAGGTTTCGAATAGTAGTGCATAAGGGTCCTGTCCTGCTCCCGGCGGAGGCTGTTAGCACTGATATTGTCCGCGTGCCGGTGGTACATCAGCACCGTTTCCAGCACGTTGGCGAGTCGCGCACCTGCGGCCATCTTGCGAGCGGCCTTTAGCCACGCATGCGGGGAGGTTGCGCCCATGGCCGGGTGCACCGCTGCAGCCTCCCTGAGCCGAGCCCAATTCACGGCAGCGCCTCTTCCAAACGGCGGACAAATTCGGCCCGAGCCGCCTGCGCGATAGCAAGCTGGTATTCGATCGATTGAATATGCTGATCAGCCGCCTTGAGTGCCCGCAAACTCTCTTGTGCGGCGGCAGAGAGCGCCTCGACAGGATACCGCCGCTCCCCTAAACGCACCTCGCCCTCCCGGTACTGGATGGCAGGCTCCAACGCATTCTGCACACGGCGACGCAATTCATCTCTCTGGATCTTGCCCTGTTGATTCCTCGGAATCTCACCAAGGATCACCACGCGAGCGGGGGCGCGTTCGCCAAGGCGCGCTGCAGCAAACCGTTTCAAAACCCTCTCGTTGACCGCGCCCGCCTCGCTCTCAGCACCGCTCAGTGCCACCGCGCAGACCGGAAGGTCCTGATGGACGGAATGCTGCAGCGGAAAGGCCGCAGCGTCTGCCACCGCGTCGTGTTGACTCAACGCCTGTTCGATCTCGGCCGGATAAATATTGATCCCATCACGGATCATCATATCGTCAGCGCGCCCGGAAAAGATCAAGTGACCAGACTCATCAAAGTACCCCAAATCGCCGAGGTAGAACCAACCATCCTGGAAGGCCCTCTGGTTGGCGGTATCATCATCGACGTAACCATCGAACACCGCCGGGCTGCTGCAGCGAATCCGACCAACCTGGTTCGGCGGCAATACCCTTGCGCGATCATCAACGATCTGGATCTCAACGCCAGGCAACGGCCTGCCCACAGACCCCGGATGGGAAGGTTCGTCCTCCGGCGTCAGAATACTCACAAGCCCGGCCTCATTGCTGCCGTAGTCAACATAAAGCCGGGGGCATAGGGTCGCTTCGATACGACGTCGCAGATCACCCGACACGGTGGCGGACCCTACGCAGAACACACGGAGACGCCGCAGTGCGGGCCAGAGCGAAGCCGCAGTCGGCCGAAGTAACTGCTCCACAAAATAGACCGTCAGGGTCAATACGGTCATATCGCCAGCCTGCAAGCGGGACAAAACTGCATGGGCCGGCACGAACGCGGCCCCGACCATTAGGCTGTCCCAGAGCCAATGCTTGGGGTCTGCGAAGTCCAGGCTGCTGAAGTCCCCGATCCGATCCTGTGCCGTCAGGCCCAAGCGCTGCTTTTCGCTACGGAGTCGCTCGCGCACCTGTGGGTGAGTTACAGGTATCCGCTTGGGCTCTCCAGTGGAACCTGACCCCGTGATGATGAAAAGCGGCGCCTGCGGATAGGGCACAATTGCCGGAGGCGCCACAGTGCCTATATCGCCACTACGGAAAACATCCTTCGAGAAGTGGGCGAAGTTCGTGTTCCAGCGCGCTTCCTCAGAAGGCAGATCACTCAGCACAAGTTCCACACCGGCCGCCCGAATCATGTCCGCACGGCGCAGTGCACCGGCGTTCGCTGGGATTGAATACGCGGTAGCGCCCAACCACCCCACTGCCAACAACGCAACGATCTTCGATACATCATCCCGGAAAGACAGCCCAACCACGACGTGCTCAGACACACCGAAAGACCACAGGTAGCGTGCTGCCTGCCCAACCCACTCGGCCAAACGGCCGTACTCAACAGTCTGATCTGCCAACAGCAACGCCGTGGCGTCGGGTCGCTCCTCTGCATGAAGCGCCAGGGCAGATACCACATTGTCGGCATCCCCCCGTGTCTCCAAAAGGTGTGGAGATTTACTCATCAAGTTTCGCCCTCTAAAGCCTTGGAGAAATGCTTCGACCGGGCGGTTGGGGCCACCCAGTCCACGATCAAATCGCCAAGGTCGGTTCGGACAAAATTGGCATGAACCCCGTACCGAAACATCGCCTGCTTAATATTTCGGATGGTACTGTCATCGACACAAACCGCCGGTATATTTTTACGCTGGTGCACCCAGTCCGGGCCCAGAACCGGAGGGGCGATCTCCGAGGCCACACCGCTCTGCAGTATTCGGCAAATGTGCATAAAGTCGAAGCTCGCCTGGGTATGGCGGTGGTTGTTCACCGACTCCGGGAAGTAGTGATCAACAATCGCCTCGGCCATTCGGTTCCCCTCTCCCCGGCCTTCAAAGGGAAACGCCGTCGCGCGAATCATTGGCACCTGGTTTGCCTCCAATAACACAATTCGCCCGGTGTCCGGGTTTACTATCACGTCGATACCGGTCACGGGGAGCGCCAAGGCTTGCGCCGCCCGCACACAAATCTCACGGACGGGATGGGGCAGCGTATCGGTGCAGTTGACTGCTTCCGCGCCATGGTCAAGGTCTGCCTCCGGCCAAAGCACCACCACTTGGTTAGCCATCGGAACGGAACTCGGCTCAAGATCCCTTTGGGCCAAAAACTGAAGAACCGGTGGGGTCAAACTGGGCCCTTTATCGGCCAACACTGCGGGCACTTGCTGAGCCACTCTCCTGCGGGCCTGCGCGACTAATTGGGCTATGGTACTCCGACCATCCCCCACCACTTGAGGCGGGCGGTTCTCGAAAGCAGCAATATAACGATCACCGACGATATTGACCCGGTACTGTGGCCCAGCGATGTACTCCTCCAGCAAGTATATTTGCCCATTGGTGCGCTGCAACAGGGGGTGAATCTCTTCGGGGCGGATGTTTCGATATACTCCCTGTCCCAAAGTGCCATCCACTGGTTTGAGCAAAAATCGCTGCCCTTGTTGGTGGCATGAGAGGAACTTGTTCACGGCTTTGGGCGTCTGCCGGGAGATCTGCACCCCGTCCGGCACATCAAGCCCTCTTTCGGTCCAGATCGCCTTTGCTTGTTGTTTATTTTCAGCCCACGCGCTGCTTTGAATCGTCGTCTTATCTCCGAGCGTTCGGCGAAAAAAGTGCGTCCGCCCGCCGTCACTGATTGAAAAGAGCTCACCCATGTGGCCTTTGCCCTCATGGTGCCGAAAGCGGTCTGACTTCTCGCTTACATCGTAGTGAAAGGCCACCTTTAGTCCGCGCTGCCAGGCCGCCAGAGCCACCAGGTATGCACAAAGGCCAACATGATTGATTCGCAAAGTATGGTGCCGTAGTACCGGGTCATCGAAACGGGCCGTTGGCCGCGACTTGTCGGGCTCCAAGCGCGGTTCGTATGCACCTGCGGCCGATACTGCCTGCTCCTTTCCCTCGTTTCGCGTCGGCAACACCGCCTGACGATGAGGTCGCTTATTTTTCTTGGGGTTATGGCTAAAGTGGACCATCGTGGATACTCCGGTGCGCGTTGAATGGCGCGCCCAGTATGAATGAACGCCAAAAATGACAAAGGGGTATTATGGCCGGGGCATCTCCGATGCGCTGCGCTTTGCAACCACCCAGTACAGGCCGAGCACATGGGGCACCGCCCCGCCTTTCTGCCAGATGAAGCCGGTCTCCTTGAGCAGATGGCGCAGCGTCTTCTCGCTGAACCGATGTAGCAGGGCCGGGGCCTGCGGTTCCGTTGGAGCGCTCGACCCTGGGTCAGCCAGGGGTGCGGTCAGAAACAGTTGGGCCCCGGGGGCGAGCAGGCCCGCGGCCCGGTGCAGATAAAGGTCCGGGAACGGCGTGCAGGCCAGCACGCCCGGCAGGGAGAGCACGGATAGCTTGGCCTTGATTTTTGTGTGCAGGAACCGCTGACCGGTGATTTGCAGGCCTGCCGGTTTTTCGACCAGATTGGGCGCAGCTTCCATCACCGCCACGGTGTAACCGGCCGCGTCGGCTACGCGGGCCAGCGCCAAGTCGTGAGGGCGCACCTCCAGCCAGACGCCGGCGCGCGATTGGCTGCGTTTCTTCCGGCCCTGGGACTTGCCCGAGCCCTTGCCGCCAGGCAGCATCCGGAGCAATCGGGCCGCCTGCTCAGGGCCCGGCTGAATTGGCAATGCGGCGCCAGCCCACGGATGGCTCGGCGACCAATGGTGTCGCGTGTACGTATGACCGCAGTCGAGACACCGGCACCAGACCGCAGCGCTCAGTGGGGCATCAACAGTGGATATTGATTCGGTCCAGGGTACAGACCCCAGCGATTCTACCTCTGGATGGGTACAGATCGGACAGACGGTATGAGTCCACTGCTGGTACGGGTCGTGCTCGCACGGCGGCTCCGGTGGCGGCTCATGATTCACTTTCGGGCGCGGGATGGTTTCCGCAAAGGGCTTGGCGCGCGGCGGCAACGGGTCAATCGCGAGGGTAGTCGGACGCTCACCCCGGCTCGCCCGCTCGACCATCGCCCGGAAGGCCGCCTCCATGTGGCGGGCGTAGCGCTCCGTATCAAACAACGGGGCTCGGAAGCGGTTGCTGGCCACCCGCTCACGCAGCGCCTGTAGCGCTGCCGGGTCCTTGGCCAAAGCCACCGCACGCGCGTGGAGCGCCGCCTCGTCGGGCAGAACCAGTTCCGGGAGGTGGCAGGCGCGCAGCAGGCTCTCTGAAACCCGGGAGGCGAAGTGACCGCCCTGGGTGGCCAATACCGGCACCCCCACCCACAGCGCATCAGCAGTAGTGGTGTGGCCGTTGTAGATACGCGTATCCAGGGCCAGATCCGCGTGCGCCACGCGGGCCAGGTGGAGGGGGCCAGGCCGTTTTGGGGCGAAGACCAGCCGGTCCGGGTCCATACCGGCCGACTGCGCATGCATACGCAAGTTCTCCCGGGCCTCTGGCCCCGGGTCCAACAGCCAGAGCACGCTGTCAGGCACATCACGCAGGATGGCCATGAACGTCACCCAGCGCACAGGTTCGAGCTTGTACGCCTGGTTGAAGCTGCAGAATACCAGCCCCGTATCCGGCAAGCCCTCCTCGGCACGGGTGGGCGCATTCGCTGCAATGGGGCGGCGGTTGTCATTTGCCTGGTAGGCCTCGGGTAGGCGGCACACCGCCTCGCTGAAGGCGGACTCCGCTTCTTCCGGGATCACAACCGGGTCAGCGATGATGTAGTCATGCACCTCACTGCCCATGGAGCCAGGGAAGCCAAGCCAATTCACCTGCACCGGCGCAGGGCGATAGGCGAGAATGCGGGCGCGGTTGTTGCGGGTAAAGCCCATGCAGTCGACCAGCACGTCCAGTTGGTCATCCCGGATGCGGGCCGCCGCCTCCGCGTCAGTCAATGGGTTCACGTCCACGAAGTGCGGCACAGCTGCCTTCAGGCGCCCACGCAGCCAGGAGCCGTCGTCTCTGGAGTGGCAATAGACGCATACCTCGACCGCTGCCGGGTCGTGCTGCTCAAATAGACCGATCGTGAGGTTGAGCATCGCATGCTGATACCAATCCCCGGAGAGGTACCCGACGCGTAATGGGCGAGCGGGGACCATCGGCCGCGGGGTAGGCGGGGTGATCGGCTCAATGGACTGGACGGCGCTCGCCCAGGCAGCCCTCGCTAGCTGGAGGTTCCACTCATCATTCATGCACCAGCCCAAGGCACGAAATGGTGTCTCCTCGGAGCGGGTAAATTCACCGTGCGCGTAAGCTGCGGTGAGGCTGGCCTGGGCTCGCGCCGCGCTGGGCCACTCAGCAAGCGTCATTGCAGCATTGTTCTGGGCAGCGTGCAGGCGGAGGTCCTCGGGGAGATCAGCAGCGGCTGCCTCGAATGCGCGCCAGGCGCGGCCGGTATCACCCGCTTGCATAAAGACCGAGCCGGCCCGTGCCCGGGCTGTCGCGGGGGTTCGAGCGCGCTCCAGCAGTGCTAACGCGAACGCGATCGCGGACTCGGCGTGACCGCTACGCACTGCCTCAGCGCACAAGCCCGACAATGCGGTGACCCGGCCCGGCTCCAGCCAGAGGCCTCGTCGCCAAGCCGCTTCTGCCTGTGCGGACTGTCCGGCTCTACGGTTACGGGTCCCGGCATCCACCCAGGCCCTTGCGGCGCTACTCGTCTGCTCTTGGATTAAGCGGTTGAAAGACCGGTTGGCTTGTAGCTCTCGCCCCGCTACATACAGGGCATGGGTCTCCGCCAATCGCCAGCGCACAGTCTGACGCACCCACCTTGGGGCCTTGACCAATACGGCCAGTGCCCCGTTTCCGTCTCCTGCTTTCAGCCGCGCTAGGCCCTCAGAAAAGCTCGCATCCTTGCGCGGATCATCCCCACTCTCCACCACACCCCTACTCCTCAGTTGGGTTCCCGTCGGAACGTCCCCCCCACTTCCGTCCTCCAAGACCCAAGGCACCAGACGCCATCACCCACCTCAAGTGGACAGGGCCTCAATGGCCATTAGTCTCTCAGTAGAGTCCCCAGGCCAGGGTATTCCGGCTGGCCCAGAGTTCAAAATACAGGTTCGGGACACGCGCCGTCTCCGTGATGTGCCGAATCATGGTCTGCACGCCGACGTACCCTTCCTCACTCGTAATCGCGCCCATGGATGGATTGCGATGCAAGACGACGGCCGGGATGCACCGCTTCAACGCCTCCAGCGTGTACCGGTCCAGCGGGATATTGGGCTCGTTAGCGAGGTTCTCGTCCCACGCCTCGGCATCCACCATAGAAAAACCCGCTGCAGCTCTCGCCACAACGGGTTTAGTAGCCAACCCCTGAGCTCTAAGGCCCTTGGGGCAGGAGGACCCGAAGGCCCTCCTTATGCTGAGGTCATCAGACCATCGACGGCTTACGCAGTAATGCCGAAGTCAGCCGCAGCCAGGTCATCATGGTCTACACCGGCCAGATCCACGAGACCGTGTTCGCTGTTGATCTGGTAGGCGTAGTCCTCATCGTCGTCACCCTCGACAACTTCACCACTGAAGACCTTGAACTCGCTGGTGGCGTACTCATCCTCGAAGGAGAGATCACCGTCAGCGTCGGCAATGACTTCACCGTCCTTGCTCACCAGGATCAGGAACTCGTTGCCAATGGCGGAATCATCTTCTCCGCCCTCAACGAAGGCGCTGAAGTTTTCGTTCAACGCGGCTTCCAGCTCGCTGGTACCAAAGTCCGCGAAGGACACCAGGTCCTCGGCCTCCTCCCCGTCATCCAGGGAATCGACATACCAGCCGACTAGATCCTCGAACGAGAGCAGCGCGATCTCGTTGTGATCGCCGTCGAAGTCACCGTTGTTGAAGGAGAACGGGACCTGCTCTTCGGCGCGGACGTCGGCATCCACGGAGGAACCGCGACCCGGGGCGTCAACGTCGAGGTAGCTGGTGAAGTCCAGCACGTCGTTACCACCTGCATCTTCACCGTTGAAGTTGTAGATGGTGTTTTCGCCGAAGTTGCCTTCGAAGACGACCGTGTCGGCACTTTCCGTGTTGCTGCTCAACACGATGGTGTCTTCACCGCCACCGGCGTTGATCTCAACGGAGCTGACCGGGCTGTTGCTGGGATTCGGGCCACCAGTGAAATCAGCCCAAAGCTCGTTGGCATCCGCCGCCTCGCCCTGAATGTAGCTCAGGAAGTCACCAGGACCAGAGTCGCCTTCAACCTCAGAGCTACCCGGGTAGTAGGCTTCCCAAGCGTCTTCCAGGTCGGACTCGGACACTTCGTTGAGGTACGGCTTCCAGGCGTCCGCATCGCCAGCATCCAGGTCCCAGCCGTCGCCGTTGTCCTCGGCAACCGGGCCGCGGATATCAACTTCCAGGCCGTGGTCACCCGAGATCAGGCTCGTCAGGCTCTCGCCGTCAAACACGTCAGCCAGTGCCTTCGTGCCCTGCACCGCTTCGATGATCGCCGCCTGGATCTGCTCCTGGCTGGTCCGGAAATCAGTGGAGTCGATGTCGACCCACTCAGACTCCACGCCGCCGAAGCTCACCTGCAGCTTGCCGTCGAAGAAGTCATAGGCGTCCGGCACATCGATGTCCTGCATATCGGTGTCGTCGGGGCTGCCTGTCGTCGGGTCAGACGATTCCACAACAGACGTACTGCTAGCGTCGTCGACGACGAGGCTGACGTCATCGAAACCGTCATCTGTGTTGTCGCTGGAGGTGATCACCAGGTTGCCATCACCATCGATTTCCGCCGAAAAGTCGTCATCAGCGTCGATCGCAGCAACCAGATCACCGAGGGTCGTGTCAAAATCCTCGTTATGATCGGCACTAAACGCGACACCCTCCTCGCCGCCAAAGTCAAAGGTGAGGGTCAGGCCTTCGTCACCGTATGTCGGGGTATCTACAAGCTCGATGGTCAGCGTAGAGGGGGACCCCTCTTCAGTAACCACCTCTTCTTGCGGCACGGCCGGGACGAAGGATTCGCCTTCACCGCTGCTAGCTACCGCGATCAGGTCATCACCGTTGCCGGTCTCGACCGTGCCAGTCGGCGCGGGGCCGCCGATGAAGACGAAGTTGTCGCCGCCGCTAACGCTGATATCAACGGCAGTGCCGTCATTGGGGGAGCCGTTGGGCGCCACACCAGTATTAACCACGATGGCGTCGTCGCCATTGCCGGTGGTAACGCTGTGGGTATTGCCGACGGTGAACGTGGCGTTGTAGGTGATGTCACCACCACCCATGGCGCTGAACTCGGCCACGTTGGTGACGCCAGGACCGGACGGCAGGCTCATGAGACCGTCGACAGGCTGGTTGGTGCCCACGGTCAGGTCACCCAGGAAGTCATCGGCATCAACGTTCAGCAGGCCACCCTGATCTTGATCATCGCTGTTACCGAAGCCGCTACGGATCGTCAGGCTCGCGTAGCTGTCGCCGTCTGCGTACTCATCGCCGGTGGCGATGTTGACCTGCTCCAGGCCACCCTGATTCTCACCCGTGCCCAGC
>PWQG01000302.1 GCA_003556835.1 Gammaproteobacteria bacterium | reverse complement strand
GGGGTCGGAAGATCGGCAGTCCCTGGGGACCACGTGGCGCTACCGAGCGCAGTGGTGCATAGTCGGCCAATGTGGTACCGGTGGGATTCTGGATCATCGCATCCCGTTCTTCGGCCGGTGCAATCACACGCGAAGTGCAGGCCTTGCGCGACATGATATACATGACACCCGTCTCTGGATCAGCCACCGGCGGCGCGGTGATGTTCACACCACCACTGTCGCCCGGGCACCAGAGAGAGGCGACCTTGCCCAGGTCATTGTCCCTATGCAGGGGTGGATTGAACAACGGTCCGATCTCGTAGTCACGGATGGTTTCCACCGCCTGGTGATACAGCTCCGGCGTGAAGTCGATCAGGTCATCATAGGTCAGGCCCTGCATTTCGTAAGGGGCAGGCTTGGTCGGGAACGGCTGTGTCGCCGCCGCCTGTTCACCCGGAATCATCGAGGGTGGCACGGGCCGGTCGACAATATCCCAGATTGGTTCACCGGTCAGGCGATTGAACACATAGGTGAAGGCCTGTTTGGTGGCCTGTGCGACAATCGGCACGGTTTCCCCGTTGTGCTCCACATCGAGCAGAATCGGAGCCGTGGGCGTGTCGTAGTTCCACAGATCATGCTTCACCATCTGGAAGTGCCAGGAACGCTCGCCGGTTTCGACATCCACGGCAATCAGGCTGGTAATGAACAGGTTGTCACCCGGATGGTGTCCACCGTAGTAATCGATGGTGGTGCCTTTGGTCGGGATGTACACCAGACCGGCATCGGCATCCGCCGACAGCGGTGCCCAGGGAGATATCTGGCCGGTCAGCTCCCGCGGGTTGTCCACCTCCCAGGTATCGATGCCGAACTCGTCGTTTTCCGGGATGGTGTTGAAGCGCCATTTGAATTCACCGGTGGCTGCATCAAAGGCCAGCACATCACCGGGGATGTTCTCGATACGTGTCTGGTTGTAGCCCTGCTCGCCGGAGTTGCCAACAATCACCACGTCATTGACCACAATCGGTGGCGATGAAGAAGTGATATACCCTTCCTCGAGCGGAATGCCATGGTAGGCATCAAACTCGTAGCCCATGTAGTCGGCAATGCGTTTCTGCAAATCGACGACACCTGTGCTCGGGAAACCCTCTACCGGCACCGGTTCACCGAAACCTTCCAGAGGAGCGCCGGTCTTGGCATCCAGCGCTGTCAGGAAAAAGGCCGGGCTGATGATATAGATGACACCACGGCCATCCACTTCACCGTAGGCTACCCCCTTGCCATAGTTTTTCCGCATCGAATACTCATGGCGGAAGGTATGCGGCTCGCGGTGGGACCACACCGTCTCGCCGGTTTCCGGATCGATGGCAATGACATGCCGGCGATCACCAGCGACGGTATACAGCAAGCCATCCACATAGCTGGGCGTGGATCGCCCGCTGCTGGCACCAAAACTGGCACCATCCCAGCTCCAGGCAACCTCCAGATTGTCGAAGTTCTCCCGATCGATGTGGTCAGCCGTGGTCGAGCGGGTGTGCGCGAGGTCAGAACCAAGCGTCTGCCACTCCACCGCCTGCCCGGCATCATTGGCCTGTGCGGTGCCGGCAAGAGCGGCACCGAACCCGAGAAGCAATGCCGCGGGCATGACTTTTCGTTTCAGGTTTTGTCGATATTTTTCAGATTGTTGCATCATTGAATGCCCCTCAGATTCTTGTTGTAGGGACGTTCAACGCTAGCATGAAAACCGGTATCATTGCCAATGACTCAGCGGAAATCCGAAAGCAGCTCGGCGGCAATCCGGAAAGAATCCTTGCGTGCCTTGTGGTCAAAGATCTGTCCAGTAAGGATCAATTCATCAACTGCCGTTCGATCGCAAAACTCGCGCAACCACTGCCTCACGGTGTCCGGCGCCCCCACGGCGGACTCGCGCAGGGCATGGGCCACCATCGCCAGTTCAGATGGACTGCCCAGTTCAGCCGGATCATCGACCGGTGGCTGCATGGGACCTGGGGTACCGCGACGCAGGGCAATGAACTGCCGCTGCACCGAGGTCATGAGTCGACGCCCTTCCGCATCGCTGTCGGCCGCGAACACATTGACTGCAGCTGCGGCATAGGGGGCATCCAGATAGGAAGACGGCGTAAATCGCGCCCGATACAACTGCAGGGCCTCGTCCAGCAGGTCTGGCGCAAAATGCGAGGCAAAGGCATAGGGCAGCCCGAGGGCGGCCGCCAGCTGCGCACCAAACAGACTCGACCCCAGAATCCAGACTGGCACACGTGTGCCCCCGCCTGGCACGGCCTGCACCCGCTGCCCCGGCTGCACCGGCTCCAGGTAATGCAACAGCTCCTGCACATCCTGCGGAAAGTGGTCGGCCGCGCCCGGGTTGTCCCGGCGCAAGGCCCGCATGGTTTCCTGGTCGGTACCCGGTGCCCGGCCCAGGCCCAGATCCACACGATCCGGATACAGGCTGGCCAGGGTGCCGAACTGCTCGGCCACCACCAGTGGTGCATGATTGGGCAGCATGATACCGGCCGAGCCGATGCGGATGGTTTCCGTACCGGCGGCCACAAAGCCCAGGGCAACCGCCGTCGCGGCACTGGCGATGCCCGGCATATTATGATGCTCGGCCATCCAATACCGGCGGTATCCGCAGAACTCGGCATGTCGGGCGAGGTCACGGGCGTCAAGCAGAGCCTGGCGCGGCGTGCCGCCCTGCTTCACCGGCGCCAGATCCAGAAGTGAGAATGTTGTCATGCGCGACACTATACCCCATCATCGTCTGGTGAGGAACGCGGGAGAGCGCCCGACGACTGACGATCTGTAAGCATGGCGCTTGCGTAAATCTGCTATCATCAAAAAGTCGATTCAACGCAGGGCAATAATGGAATCTTCATGAGTACCAAAGAGCGGCTTCAGATCATCCACAGACAGATCACACAAGGGCTCTCAGCGTCCAGCGGCCTGCTCGTGGCCGGAAGCGTTTCAGCGTTGATCCTGGTGGTTCTGAGCATTATCGTCCTGCTCCAACCAGATCGCCTGGAACCCATCCCGGACTTCACCGTGTACGAACCGGGTGAGGAGCGCAAACAGGCCTTTTTCGACTATTTCCTGCCCCTGATCGAAGAACGCAACCGCGAACTGCTCGATGCACGACAGGAACTTCAAATCTTGCATGACAACCGGGACGGACTTTCCCGGCGCCAACGCCAGCGGGCATTGGCAATAGCAGAAGAATATGCTCTGGAAGAGTTTGATCCTCTTACCGAGGACGGTTGGGACATACTGCTGCGCCGTGTGGACGCAGTGCCGCCTTCCCTGGCCTTGGCCCAGGCTGCTAATGAAAGCGGCTGGGGCACTTCCCGCTTCGCTCGGGAGGGGCACAACTACTTCGGCCACTGGTCTTTTGTC
>PWQG01000152.1 GCA_003556835.1 Gammaproteobacteria bacterium | reverse complement strand
TGGACGACGCCCCACCGTCGCAACGCACCGAAGTCTATCTGGGTTACGATCAGCGCACCCTGTATGCCATATTCCTCGCCTTCGATACCCAACCGGAATTGATCCGCGCCAATCTGTCCTCGCGCGGCAATATCGATGGTGATGACAGTGTCGAGCTGACCATCGACACCTTCAACGATCAGCGAACCGCCTACAACTTCCGGGTCACACCCTTGGGAATCCAGCGGGATGCCCGCTGGGCCGAAAACCGCAATTTCGATACCAGCTGGGATGCCGCCTGGGACTCTGAGGGCAAGCTGACTGATCAGGGCTATATGGTGAAAATCGCCGTTCCACTGACCAGCATCCGTTTTCCCGCCCTGAGTGAACAGCGCTGGCGTGTCCAGCTCGGTCGCCAGATCCCGCGTCTCAGCGAAGAGGCCTACTGGCCCGCCTACTCCACGCGACGACAAAGCCGATTGGCCCAGGCGGCCGAACTGCATGGTATGCGCGACGTTTCCCCGGGCAGCAACAGTCAGTTCATCCCGTACATTTTTTCGCGCGAAGTCGACGCACTGAACCGCAATGCTGAGGATGGCCCCCGCATGCAAAGTGACCGGGAGCTGGAAGTGGGCCTGGATGCCAAATTCGTGATCAGTGATGCCTGGGTCCTGGACCTGACCCTCAACCCGGATTTCTCCCAGGTGGAATCGGACCTGCCGCAGGTGACCGTCAACGAGCGATTCGAAGTCCTGTTTCCTGAACGGCGTCCGTTCTTCGTGGAAAATGCCGACTTTTTCAAGCCCACTGATGCCAACCTGCTTTTCACCCGTCGCATCGTGGACCCGGAAGCCGGTGCCCGCTTCACCGGTCGCCAGGATGGTTGGGGCTTCGGCGCGATGCTGATGAACGACCAGGCCCCCGGTCTCAACCGTACTGCAGAGGATCCCTTGCGGGGCGAGAAGGCCCGCATCGGCGTCGTGCGTGGGTTCCGTGACTTCGGCGAACAGCATCGGGTCGGTGCAATGATGACCGAACGCCAGCTGGCCGATGGGCACAACCGACTGACCGGTGTCGATGGGCGCTTCATCATCGACCAGAATTGGACCGCCATCGCTTCAGCCTACCGCTCCGAGCTCGAGCCCATGGACGGGAGTGAATCCCGTTCCGGACTGCAGCAAGACCTGCTGGTTGAACACCGGGGCCGGAGCCTGTATGCCCATGTGCACTATGTCGATACCGATCGTGACTTCCGCAACCAGCTCGGTTTCCAGAACCGCTGGTATCGCTCCGACACATCCGGCGTGCACGCCTTCTTCAATGTCACTCTGTACCCGGAACAATCCGTCCTCAACAGCTGGGGGCCACGCTTCTTCGGCGCCTACCAGACAGACCAGGAGGGCGTGAAAATCTATGCATCCGCCACGCCCAGCGCACAGTGGAATTTCAACACCAGCACCATCAACCTGAGTGTGAATGACACCGATGAAACGCTGCGTCCGCGCGACTTCAACGGTCTGCAGCAGACCACGGTGTACAACTATGGCAACTGGCGGCTCCGCGTGACCGATGAGAGCCTCTCCAGCCTGACTCTGGATTTCAGCTACAGCCAGGGTACGGCACTGAACCTGGTGCCCGCACCAGGCGCGCTGCCAGAGGTGGCCGACAATCAACAGAGTGATTTCTCGGTATTGTGGCGCCCGATTCAGCGCCTGCGGGTCGACAACACCTATCTGGACACCCGCCTGGAAACTAAAGCCGGTATCCGCGTGTTCGACAACCGCATCCTGCGCAGCAGCTGGAACTATCAATTCACCCGCGAAATTTCCATGCGCTTCATTGCCCAGCATGAGAGAACCAAAGCGGGGCCGGCCTCGCGCCTGGAAGATCGCGAGAATCTGAATTTTGATCTCCTGCTGCGCTATGTGATCAATCCACTGTCGGCCTTCTATATCGGGTTCAACAGCAATTCAAGCAATTTTTCCATCGAGGATACGGGCAATGGCCGCGAACTGATTGCCGCTGATTCGCTGAAGCAGGACGGACGCCAATTCTTCATGAAGTTCTCGTATCTGTTCCAGCGTTGAGACGGCATTCAATAACTGAACGGATGACGCTTCTATTGTAGTGGTCAACCGAAGCGTGGCAAAGGCATGGGCCCGTCCTCCAGCAGACGGTCCCAGACCCGACGCCCGATCTGCCAGGCCTCTTCCATCAGGGCCTCTTCGTCCACGGTCAGCACGCGGTGATTCCGCATCAGGAAGCGGCCATCGACCATCACCGATTCGATATCCGACGGTTGGCCGTTGTGGATCCAGGCGGAAAGAATGCGACCGGAAGGCGTCAGGTGGGGCTTCATCACATCCAGCACAAGCAGGTCGGCCTTCTGGCCCACTTCCAGCGACCCGAGGCTGTCGGCCATGTTCACGGCATGGGCACCACCGACACAGCAATCCCGGAGCATGTCCTCGGGTTGTGGCAAGGTGCCGGGTATCTCGTCATTGCGCTGGACACGCTCCATGGAGATGGCAGTCTTCATGACGTGCAGCATGTCATTATTATTGTTGTCCGTGCCCTGGCAGATACGGATACCCGCCTCCCGAATGCTGGCAATGGGCGGGTTGACACCCCGATTGGCCGCCATTGCCGCCTGATGAGCCACCATGGTGTCTGTCCGGGCCAGGGCGCCGATTTCCCCGGCATCACAATAGCGGGCATGGGCGGCAAACAGGCGCGGACCAAGATAACCATGCTGTTCCAGGAAGATGGCCGGTCGCACGCCGTGGTAACGCAGCATGAAATCCACTTACGGCTGTGCCTGGGTCATATGAATCGTGTAGCCCAGGTCATGACGGTCCGCAAATTCACGCACATCGCGCAGCAATTGCGGTGAGGACAGCTCGACCAGGGCCGCTGCCGGAAACACCTGTACCCGGCCATTGTCATGACCATGCCAGGCGCTGTGCAGGTCAGTAATCCGCTGCATGCCCTCCTCGCGCAATTGATCGGAGTAACGTGGCGGCACACTGTTGGCCAGTCGCGGCGGTGACATCGGTCCGTCCACGGTTTCAATGTCGCGCACCGATTCAGCGAACACCCAGCGTTGCCCGGTGGAAGCCAGGGCTTCGGCGTCGCGGGCGATGTTGCCCACGTTCTGTACCACCGTGGTGGTGCCGCCGCGCAGGGCCTCCAGCGCGCCCACCATGGACATGATGGTGGCTTCTTCCGCCGTGATCAGCTGTGCGGGGCGCACCGGCAGGTCCAGGCTGTTGGGAAAGCCGAAGTCCTCGTTGAAGCCCTTGTCCAGGGCCTGTGCCAGATGCGCATGACAGTTGATCAGGCCCGGCATGATGGCCTTGCGGCTTCCATCGTAGATTTCCGCGTCAGGGAACTGCGCCAGTACCTCATCGGTATCACCAATGGCGGCAATCCGGTCTCCCTGCACCGCCAGGGCCACATCCAACAGGCTGCGCCGTTCAGAATCATTGGTGACCACGGTGGTATGGGTGAACACTACCGTGCCCGCTTCGCCCGAAGACGCTGCCTGGGCATGCGCACCCGAGCCGGGCAGCAAGCTGGCGCCAAAGGCGGCCGCAGTGCCCGTCAGCAGTGTCCGGCGGGACAGTTTCAGAGAATCATCGTTTTTCTTATCAGCGTTGGACATCAGACAGTCTCCGGTTCACGATCTGGGGTTGATCCTGTTACACCTGCCCTGACCCGGGCACAAGTTCGACTTGCGTGTTTCAGTCAGTACCTTGAACAATATAACGCTCGATCTTGACGATCAATAAGAAGATTACCCTCGCGCAGCCCTCCAGTGCGCCCTGTCTCGGCCCGGCCACATGGCAGTACCCCGTATATCCGGCCCACGGAAAGCTGTGTACCATGCATTGAGCAACCCTCTGTACCGCCGGGGCGTAACGCGGATCCGCGACACGTGTCTCAAGGGATGCAGGATCAACAAACAGCCAGGAGTAAAGCATGACCCGAATACGTTTCCAGGCACGCCACGGCAACCAACTCACCGGCCGGCTGGAAATGCCACCCGGTGGCCTGTGGCGCGCCACGGCAGTGTTCGCGCACTGCTTCACCTGTTCCAAGGACATCCGCGCAGCACGCAGCATCACCCGCGCCCTGGCTCAGGCTGGCTATGCGGTACTGCGCTTCGACTTCACCGGCCTTGGAGAGAGCGAGGGTGACTTCACCGACACCAGCTTTTCCAGCAACCTGGATGATCTGGAAGATGCATCGAACTGGCTGACCGAACAGTACGAGGCACCCCAGTTGCTGCTCGGCCACTCCCTCGGCGGGACGGCGGTGCTGGCCGTCGCCGAGCGGCTCGACAGCGTACGCGCCGTAGCCACCATTGGCGCCCCCTCCTCACCCGAGCACGTACTGAAACAGTTCGGGGACAATCTGGAGAAAATCGAGGAACACGGCCGCGCTGAAGTGGAACTGGCGGGCCGCAGCTTTCACATACGGCGCGACTTCATCGAGGACGCCCGCAATCATGACCTGGCCGGGCGCCTGCGGAAGCTGCGCCGCGCATTGCTGATCATGCACGCACCGCAGGACCGGGTGGTGCACATCGACAATGCCGAACAGATCTACCAGGCCGCTCTGCATCCAAAAAGCTTTGTCAGCCTGGATGATGCCGATCCCCTGCTCTCGAACCCCGCCGATGCCGAATACGCCGCCCGTGTGATATCAGCATGGGCCGGTCGTTTCCTCGAGCCCCAAGATAAAGAATCGAACCAGGGAGTACGCGTCAGCGGTCGCAGCGACCAGGGTTTCCTCTGCCACATCCAGGTGGGAGAGCACACACTGTTGGCGGATGAACCTGAAGACAAGGGGGGCACGGACCAGGGGCCCGACCCTTATGACTACCTTGCCTCAGCGCTGGGCAGTTGCACGGTCATGACCCTGAACATGTATGCCCGCCACAAAAAACTCCCGCTCGAGCGCGTGAGCTGTGAGGTACACCATAGCAAGGTACATGCCGAAGATTGTGCTGATTGCGAATCGAAGTCCGGCAAAGTGGACCAGTTGCACCGGGTGATTCATATTGAAGGTGATCTCGATGAGGCACAGAAGGAACGACTGCTGGAAATCGCCGATCGTTGCCCGGTGCATCGAAGCCTGGACAAGGAAATCCGGATCATCACCAGTGGCGCGGAAGAATAATAAAGGAACCTCTGACTAATTCCATGACGGCTCTGGCCTTCATGGAATTAATCAGAGGTTCCTAAACAAAGAGGAAACGAACATGACCGACAAATCATTGATTGGATGGCTGGCGACGCTGCTGCTGTTGTGCACCACATCGTTATCGCTGGCTCAGGAAAGCGATGACCCTCGCGCTGACGTGTTCAGTGCCGATTTCCCATGGGCATCTCAGTACATCACGCTGAACGAGAACCGCTTCCATTACATCGACGAAGGAGAAGGCCCCACATTCCTGTTCCTGCATGGCAACCCCACCTCCATGTACCTGTGGCGCAATGTCATTCCCCATGTGGCCCCGCACGGTCGCATTGTCGCCCTGGACAACCTGGGCTTTGGTGGCTCGGACCAGCCGATCGGCCCCGACTACACATTCCAGATGCATTATGACTACCTGGAAGCCTTCATCGAGGCCCTGGAACTGGAGGACATCACTCTGGTGGTGCATGACTGGGGCTCGGTCATGGGGCTGCAATATGCGCGCCTGCACGAAGAAAACGTGCGCGGTGTCGTATTCATGGAGGCGATCATCCCGCCACGCTTCCCGATCGCCGATCCAGGCGGCATGGGCGCACTGTTCAGCCGTTTTCGCGACGAGGAACAGGGGCGGGAATTGCTCATCGAGCAGAACCTGTTCATTGAGCAGATCCTGCTGGAAAGCCCGCGTACCCGGGAAATGAGCGAGCAGGAAAAAGCCGTCTACCGCGAGCCATTCAGTGAACCGGGCAGACGCTATCCGATCTATGTCTGGCCCAATGAACTTCCCATCGGCGGTGAGCCAGCACGCAATGTAGCCGTGGTCGAAGCCATCGGTGAATGGCTGCAGAGCTCTCCGACTCCGAAGTTGCTGCAATATGTTTCACCGGGCGCGTTGATACCGCCCGAGGCCGCCGACTGGATGGCTGAAAACTACCGCAACATCGAGACCCAATTTGTCGGATATGGGGGACACTACCTGCAGGAAGATGCGCCGCAGGCCATCGGCCGGGGCATTGTGGACTGGCATCGAAGACTCATGGCCCGGTAATGGCCCTCTTCGCCCATCAGCATAGTGCGCCAGGCAGGCCGGAAACATCATGCCACCCCGGAATTCGTTGAACACGAAATACAGTAGCACTTGGCATTTCTTCGGCAGCCATCTATGATTCTTGCAAACGACTCGGAGATGACAATGACCAGAACCATTACAAGACACCGGCCCACGCAGCTTGCCGGGCTGCTTTTTTCAGCCTGCCTGTTCAGCACAACAAGCACGGCCCAGACAGCCAGTGAAACCCATGCCGCCTTTCTCGACAAACTGTCTGCCCAATGCGGCCAGGCCTTTCCCGGACGCCTGACCATCACTTCCGGAGAGGTCCAGGATCGGGATCACCTGCTGGTGCACTTCCGTCGCTGCGACGAGGACGAAGTCCTCATCCCCTTCCATGCCGAGGATGAAGATGCCGAGGGCGGCTGGGATCATTCGCGCACCTGGTTCCTGACCGTAGTGGAAGAAGGCCTGGAACTGCGCCACGACCACCGCGAGGCCGACGGCTCGGAAAGCAGCCGCACCTGGTACGGTGGCTACTCGATCGGTCAGGGCACGGCCAACCGACAGGATTTCCACTCACCCGAGCGCACCTGGAACGCGCGTATGCCGGTAGGCTGGCGCATCGAAATCGTGCCGGGTGAAGTCTACCGCTACGGTACCATCGCCAATGACGAATTCACCTGGATGGTCGAGTTCGACCTGACCCGGCCCATTGCCGAGGAGGATATCCCACAGGTCTGGGGCCATGATGTGCCGCCCACCAGGATACCGGGTCCTCCCTGAGGCAGCAGGCACCGTTCCGGTTCGGTCCTGCTCACTGCTGGTCCTGCTGTCCCCGGTTCCCCCACATCTTTGCCACCGCACGGTCACTGCCCATGGTAGCGACCACCGTGCAGGTGAATCCGACTGCAAAGAAAATCAGGACCGGAAAAAGGGCTGCAGGGAGCGAGGCAACCAGTCCGGCAACCACGGAGCAGAAAGACAGGAACAGAAACAGACCGCCCACGACTTTCAGGATCAGCCGATGGGATTTTTCATAGTGGTAGGGCTCATCCCCGGATTCGAAAAAATCAAGAATGGGTGATACCAGTGTCCGGACTGTCTTTTTCATGATGTAGACGTACTCCATGGGGTGTGGCAGTTGTAAACGGTAGGCGGCATACTGTGATTGTACAACACACCAACAGAGTCAAGGAGATCGACCATATGACCATTGCATTGACCCCAATCATCTCTCTCATTGCCGGCATACTCATTCTCATCATGCCGCGATTGCTCAACTATATTGTTGCTGGCTACCTGATCCTTGTTGGAGTGGTCGGACTGCTGGACGCATCGGGTATGAATATCACGATGTAGCCCTGCCGCGTGGTGTCGGGCACGCCGGCACCACCACCGCTCTATCCCCGGAATAGACCGCATACGTCATGCCGCCCACTGGATCCGGGGCCGCTGGCGATCCAACGCGCTGCCCTGTACCATGCCGGGACATCGGAGTGCGCCAGGAGAACCCAGCATGAGCAAGACCAGCAAGTACACCCCGCCCCATGTCTGGACCCCGGAAGAGGTCGACAGTGGTCGTTTCAGCGGCATCAACCGTCCCGAGGCTGGCGCCACATACGAACAGGAACTACCCGTAGGCAAGCACCCTTTCCAACTCTACTCACTGGCCACACCCAATGGCGTGAAGGTCACGGTGCTGCTTGAGGAGCTGCTGGAACTGGGACATTCGGATGCCGAATACGACGCCTGGCCGGTACGCATCATCGATGGTGAACAGTTTTCCAGCGGCTTTGTGGCCGTCAATCCCAACTCGAAGATCCCGGCCCTGCTCGACCATAGTGGCCCGGAGCCACTGCGCGTCTTTGAATCCGGCGCCATTCTGCTGCACCTGGCGGAAAAGTTTGGCGAGTTTCTCCCGGAGGAGGCAACCGCCCGGGCAGAGACCCTGAGCTGGCTGTTCTGGAATATCGGCAGCGCGCCATTCCTGGGCGGCGGTTTCGGGCACTTTTATGCCTATGCACCGGAGCCACTGAAATACCCCATCGACCGCTACACCATGGAGGTCAAACGCCAGCTGGACGTGCTCGACCAGCGATTGGCCAACAATGAATACCTGGTTGGTAATGAATACAGCCTGGCCGACATCGCCAACTGGCCGTGGTACGGCGCCCTGGTGTTGGGCCATCTGTATGAGGCCGCGGATTTTCTGGATGTGCAGCGCTATGAGAATGTGCAGCGCTGGGCCCGCAGCATCAAGCAGCGTCCTGCCGTCAAGCGCGGCTGTATGGTCAACCGCACCTGGGGCAAGCCGGAGAATCAATTACCGGAGCGACATGCTGCCAGCGATTTCGACCGCCCCGGCTCCTCCGACTGAGGGCCGGGTCGTCACCACCCGACGACGCGCAGCTCAGGAACCGCCCATGAATGCCGTCAGGGCCTGCTGTTCCTCTCCACTCAACACCGGCTGCTCATCACAACGCGGGTCGGTTTTCTGGATGGCCGAGATCAAAAGATCACTGAGTGGCAAGGGATCACAGCCATGGCCGCTCTCGCAGATCAGGTCCCACTGCGGCTCGGCTTTGACGTGACAGCCGAAACAGTTACCCCCGAAGCGGTTGACCACCTCCACATAACCTCGAGTGCCAATACGATTCTCTTCTTCGGACACCACCAATTCAAAGAACTCCCAGTCATTGGTGGCCGGACTGGTACCCTCTGGATGCTTGACCATCACCTCCGTCGGCACCAGTTGCACCACGGATCCGGCCGGGTAACGGCCACCGGTTTCTGAATGTGCCACGTCCAGCGTGGCATCCAGGTCACCCAGGAGATTGCCCACGAAGAAGCCACGCACCGGAGTCATGTCCCGGATACAACCGAAGGTTTCATCCGTGATCTCCAGTTCTGTCCCATCCGCCTGCGCCGACAATGCGGACAAGGCGAAACCGAGAAAAACCAATTGCATCAATGCTGTCCTGAACCGCGTCATATTTGCTCTCCAGGGTATTCAACCCAATTCAATACCATTATCTGATTATTAATTTGCGCACTATTATTTTGTGCGCAAACCATATTAGGGATCAGCGCTTGCACCGTCAACCACTTTGCGCGCAAGATGTCACCCATGACCACTGCAACGCCGACCGCAAACACCCCGTCCACGCTGGACCTTGACCGGCAACTGTGCCACTCGGTCTATTCCTGCGCCAATGCATTGGTACGCGCCTACCGCCCCCTGCTCGACCCGCTGAACCTGACCTATCCGCAATACCTGGTCATGCTCAGCCTATGGCAGGAAGATGGCATCAGTATCAAGCAGCTGGGCGCCCACACCCGTTTCGATTCCGGCACATTGACACCAATCCTGAAGCGCCTGGAAAGCAAAGGATTGTTGCGCCGTGAAGCATCAAAGCAGGACGAACGCCAGAAACGAGTGACACTGAGCGAAGCAGGACAGGCACTGCGGCAGCAGGCGGAGCAGATTCCGGAGCGACTGACCTGCTCCTACCGATTCGAGCTGGATAAAGCCCGGCAGCTCAAACGTCTTGCGGAAGAGTTGCATGCCGTACTCGAGGCCGGGCCAGAAGATTAATCGGTTTCCGGCTCAATCGACTGAGTGTAGCCGGAGTTGAGCCCGTAACTCCGGCAATCTGGCACACAGTCTGTCAAAGTACTTGACCGCCACCTCGGGACGATCAACAAACAGTTTCCGGTAGTCAGTCCGGGAGCTACTTATACGACGAGTACCTTGCAGGGATTCTATCTGATCCAGAATGAATCGCTTTGACTGTTCACTTAAACTTTCGTACGCAGCCAGAAAGGGGGCGTGTTTATCCTAAGCTTCGTAGTCGTCAGCAAGCATCAACACATTGGCCATATAATCGAGGTCCAGCCTCTCACCGGAATCCCTGGCCTCCCGATACCAACTGCAAGCTTCCTCGAACAGCCGGACGCTGCGTTCCGGCTTTGAGTCAACCGTGCATGCATGATGAATCAGGCGCAATTCCGCTGCCGTCAAAATGTCATGCTCACTGGCAAACGCATAAGACGAAAAAACGTGCTGTACCAGCTTCCCGAATGGAAGCTGGTCGAAGCTGGATTCGGTGTCCACGTTGATCGAATAGTACTGCTGACCGGGTTGACCAGCCATCCCACTAATCCGCGTATACCCAGTTCATGGCGCCGAAGAACATCTCGTCCCAGCTCTGGATGCCCCAGGGCACATCGCGGTCCGGATCGGGATTGGCCGGGTTCTGTGAGGAATTATCGAAGGCACCGGTCGCCACAATCCGGGTGCCGGCGGGCACCCACTTCGGCTCATTCAGCTCGTAGCGCATCTGCCAGTTGTAATTGTAGTTGGCGATGTTGATCAGCTCTTCATCCGTGCCATCCGGGTAGTAGGCATGGAAACGCATGCGTTTGCCGCGGAAATGCATATGCGGCAGGAAGCTGTACAGATAGGCATCCTCGCGCACCGTCACGGACTCGGACATCTCGAAATCCGGATCGTTGGCCGGGATGGTCTGCCAGGTTGGCGTGAAGATACAGGCACAGGCACCGGACATACGCTGCTCTGGCACTTCGTCGTCATCGTAGAACCAGACACCGATGCGGCTGGCGTCCACCGATTCGGCACCCATGGTGGTGTAATGCAGTTGCAGAGCCAGTTTGGAACCGGCCTTGAGCAGACCACCGACACCGGGCGGATTGTGGACGCTGGCGTCACCGGGCACAAAAGCGACAATGCTGGCCTGGTCCGGATCACCGCCACCACCCAGGAAACTGCGGCGGCCCTGCTCTCCGGGCGGAATGATGTTATTCAGCGTGTGATGCAGTACCCGGTGGTCGCCGGGGATATACTGGCTCGCCCGCACCCAGCGGTCACGATCCAGGCCCTCGAAAGGCACTTCCACGGTGATGTAGTCCAGCACACCGGTGGGCGGCATAGTCTGTGGTGGCACTTCCAGGACCAGGTCCGGCTCGCCGAAGGCCCACTCGGATTCGGGCCATTCCAGTTCAGCGAGAGGATCACGGTTACTATCATGGGGCGAACCCTGGGCAATCCAGTGCAACAAGGTCTGCTGATCCTCGTCACGCAGGGTATAACTATTGCGGAAGTCGCCCACGTGCGGATCGATCTGACCCGGCGGCATGCGCTTGGTCATCAGCACCTCACGGATCATCGGCGACCAGCCCCGCACCATGTTGTAGCTGTCCAGGGCGAAGGGCCCGATGGCACCATCACGATGGCAGTCGGCGCAATGCGTAGCAATGATGGGCGCCACCTCATCGGCATAGGAGATGGTTCGCTCCATGTTCTGCTCGCGGGCCGGATATTCGATACGCTCGCCCGTAGCGGCCGTTCGCGGATGACTCACCTCTGAGCCGGCCAGCACTTCACTCAGCGCCTGTTCCAATGCCGCACCGGGTTCGCCCCGATACAACACCCGGAAACTGCGCGGATCATAAATCAGGGCCTCACCGGCACGCTCGATACCAAGCGCCTCGGCAATCAGCTGACTGTCGTCGATCAGCACCGGAAGATCACTACCCAGGGACCCGGCTTCCTCACGGACCGCGTCGCGGGCCTCACCCAGCGGGTTGATCATCAGGAACACCGCCTCGTCTTCAGCGTAGCTCCCTGCCAGACGGTCAAAGGCGGGCGCCGCCGCTCGTGTGGCCTCGCTGCCATTGGCCTGGACCAGCAGCACAACCGCGCGCCGATCGTCGTACCAGGCCATGTGATGGAAGTAGCCCTCATGGTCCAGCAGGGCAAAGTCACCCGCCCGCTCGGGCGTGGTGTCGGCGTGGGCTGCGCCGGCTGCCAGGGGCAGGCAGAGCAGTATCAGGGTTTGGACGATGGAGCGCATGAGGGTGTTCCTCCGCTGGTTTAAGGTTCTTTGTGTTTTAATCCATTCCAATAGGACCGGCAAGCAATGTTCTTTCATACCCTATGGAAACGGTGGTCAGGCTGCGATTCCTTCCACGTGCAACTGGCTGATGTCAGTGCGCTTGCTAGCGTTTTCAAATGTTATTGCACAGACGTTGCCAGTCTCATCCAGATCCATGAGGGTATACTCGTCCAAATCCCGGGTCTCAACAACATCCCCGCCCCGGAACTCGATATACAGAGTATCGGTATCCTCAAAATACTGAACTTTCATGGCCTGAAACCTCGATCAAAAAATGTATTATGAACCGTTTAACGGTCTGCAAGCAAAACAACTCGAAGATATCGGTTACCAGCCTCCGGAATGCAAACCCACCGTCTGACCCTGCCGTCCTCCTGGATGTACTCATGCTCCGGCATCTCAATCGCCCGTTTTATCCATTCGTCCTGGATCACTACTCGATCCGGGCGCAAGCGAGTCGTTTCGAAATACCTTGTCGTCTTCATCGCCTCAGCGCGGACCAGGCCGGGCGCTATCCGGCAGTGGTTCGGGCGGCCCTGGCATGCCGTCGGGCTTGGAGACCTCGGCCATGCGCTGATAGGCGGGCCGGGCTTCCACTCGTGCATTCCATTCGGCGATATTGGGGTAGCGGCTCTCGTCCACCACATTGATCAGGAAACTGTAGTGCAGCGGAAAATGCATCATGATATCGGCCGCCGAGAACTCCGCGCCGCCGAAATAGGGATTGTCTGCCAGGAAGTCTTCCGCATACTGGATGGTATCGCTGATGTCACGCAACTGTGAGCGTTGCTCAGGTGGCTGCAACTGCCACACGCGGTAGTCGATGCCCATGCGAGCGGCCAGTGAGCCTTCGGCATAATGCATCCAGATCCGGTACCAGGGGTAGTCCGGGCTGTCGAGTGCGGGACGCAGCTGGCCAGGCGCATGTCGGTCCAGAATCACATCGATGATCGCCCCGGACTCCACCAGAATCTGGTCACCGTAGACCACCGTGGGAGCCACCGGCATTTC
>PWQG01000361.1 GCA_003556835.1 Gammaproteobacteria bacterium | reverse complement strand
GTTATATGTTCGAGGCAGCCCTGGAGGCCGGGCTGAGCTCTGCTGGAGTCGATATCGGTATGCTTGGTCCCATGCCCACGCCTGCCGTGGCTTATCTCACACGCACCTTCCAGGCCCAGGCCGGGATCGTCATCAGTGCTTCACACAACCCTTTCCAGGACAACGGCATCAAGTTCTTTTCGGGACGCGGTGCCAAGTTGCCGGATGAAATGGAGCTGGCCATCGAGTCCTGGCTCGAGCGCGACATCACGACGGTCAGCTCCGCCGCCATTGGCAAGGTCATGCGAATCAGTGATGCCGGCGGTCGTTATATCGAATATTGCAAGAGCACCGTGCCCTCCCACCTGACCTTGAAAGGGCTGCATATTGTTGTCGATTGCGCGCATGGATCAACCTATAACGTGGCGGCCAGTGTTTTTTCCGAACTTGGTGCCCGCGTCACCAGCATGGGCGTGTCGCCGGATGGACTCAACATCAATGAGCAATGTGGTTCGACGGCTCCGGACGCCCTGGTCACCAGGGTGTTGGAGACCGGTGCGGACCTGGGGATCGGTTTTGATGGTGATGGTGACCGCGTGGTGATGGTGGACCATCTCGGTCACATCGTCGACGGTGATGTCATCCTGTACCTGATCGCACGGGAGCATCAGCGTCGAAAGCTCGACTTCGGTGGCGTTGTGGGAACCCTGATGACCAACCTGGGGCTGCAGCGCACCTTCGAGACCATGAACATTCCCTTCTGCCGCACCAGGGTGGGTGATCGCTATGTCCTGGCCGAAATGCAGCAGCGTGGTTGGTTGCTGGGAGGCGAGTCTTCCGGGCACATAGTATGTCTTGATGTCTCGACCACCGGTGATGGTATCGTCTCTGCACTGCAGGCCCTGAGGGCTGTGGTTTCCAGTGGGCGCAACCTGCACGAGTTGGCGGCTGAGGTGCCGAAGATGCCCCAGCGCATGATCAATGTTCGGGTTGGCTGCCGCGGCGAAGCGCTTGCCGACCCTGCCCTGCAGGCAGAGGTCAGCCGGGTGGAGAAGCAGCTCGGGACGCGCGGACGGGTGCTGCTGCGTGCTTCGGGTACCGAGCCGCTGATCCGGGTCATGGTCGAGGGTGAGGACGCTGATGAAGTGGAGCGTTATGTCGGGGAGCTGGCTGGCCTGGTTTCCGAGCGTCTCGGTTAGGTGGTTGCATGCCTGCAGCAAAATCGCCATAATAGCGCCCCGCTTTTTGCTGACTGGCTGCTGACCGATCAGAGGACGATTTGATGCGTAGGGCCCTGGTAGCCGCCAACTGGAAAATGCACGGTTCCAAAGCCCTGGTCGATGAACTTGTCGACAGGCTGGTAGCCGGATTGGGACAGGGTCTCAATGCAGTGGACATCGCAATCTGTCCACCAGCCCCTTACCTGCAGCAGGTGCAGGAGTTGGCTCGGGGCAGTGAGCTGCTGCTCGGAGCGCAGAATGTGCATGGCGAGAATTCGGGCGCGTTCACCGGTGAAGTGTCCGCTGCCATGCTGGCCGATTTTGATGTGCGTTTCGTGCTGGTCGGACACTCGGAGCGTCGCAATCTGTTTGCCGAGGATGATCTGCTGGTCGCGCGCAAGTTTGCTGCGGTAAGCGGTCAGGGCCAGATTCCGGTTCTCTGTGTTGGTGAAAGCCTGCAGGAACGTGAGGCCGGGCAGGCAGAAACTGTAGTGCAGGAGCAGTTGGAAGCTGTGCTCGCACACTGTGGTGTCGGGGCTTTTGCTGATGCCGTGATTGCCTACGAGCCGGTATGGGCGATCGGGACCGGCCGCACGGCCAGCCCCGAACAGGCCCAGGCCATGCATGCCAGTATCCGCGGTATATTGGCGCAGCACGATAAAGAGTTGGCGGAAAAGACAAGAATTGTTTACGGCGGCAGTGTCAAGGCGGATAATGCCGCGCAGTTGTTCGCACAGGCCGATATAGACGGCGGTCTGATCGGCGGCGCATCCCTGGATGCGACCGCATTCATACAGATATGTAACAGTGTGAGTTGATTATGGAAACCCTGGTCATTTTGGTGCATGTGATTGTGGCTGTCGCCATTGTAGCGCTGGTCCTGATGCAACAGGGCAAGGGTGCTGATGCCGGCGCGGCATTTGGCAGTGGTGCATCACAAACGATGTTTGGCAGCGGAGGAACCGGTAACTTCCTGACCAAGACCACGACCCTGGCTGCCGTGGTGTTTTTTGTCACCAGTCTGACCCTGGCCATCTTTGCCCGACAACAGGCCGGAGTCGGATTCGATGACGGCTTGCCGGTCATGGACATGGATTCCCTGCCGGTGATGGAGGAAGATTCCGATCTGCCGCAGCTTGATGCCGCGCCGCAGGAACCGGAAGGTGATCTACCGGCCCTGCCGGGATCCGGAAATGGAAATCAATGATCAATCAGAAATCAGCCGAAGTGGTGGAATTGGTAGACACGCTATCTTGAGGGGGTAGTGGCCTTACGGTCGTGCCGGTTCAAGTCCGGCCTTCGGCACCAATTATGCGGTCACAGCACTCTGTGCTTGACTTCGGGGGTTTCGGCCCCTATAATTCCGACCCTCGAAGTTGACGCCAGATGCAACTTCGGGTTCGCCGCAAGGCGGAGCGGAAGCAACAGGGAATGTTACACGATTTGTTGCGGGGTGGAGCAGTCTGGCAGCTCGTCGGGCTCATAACCCGAAGGTCGTAGGTTCAAATCCTGCCCCCGCTACCAACTTCCGGCCGTACCGCTGTTGCTGGTGTGGCCCATCGAAAAGGCCCTTCAAGGGCCTTTTTCGTAGGTATAGTGTTCGTTTCACAAGAAAAGTGTTCGAATTCAGAAGTGGGCCGCAGGCCCATTTTTTATTTGTGCAGAGGATAAATTGACCAAGGCAGCCGAACAGATCAGAGAGCTGATTGCGCCAACCGTGCAGGCGCTTGGCGTTGACCTCTGGGGCGTGGAATATATCGCCCAGGGCAAGCACAGTGTGCTGCGCATTTATATCGACTGTCCCATCCGGGGCGTCGATGTCAGTGATTGCGAGCGCGTCAGCCGTCAAGTCAGTGCGCTGCTCGATGTCGAGGATCCCATCTCCGGTGAATATGTGCTGGAAGTCTCCTCGCCGGGCCTGGATCGTCCACTGTTCACGGCTGAGCAATACCGCAGTTATATCGGGCATGAAATCAGCCTGCAGATGCGGATGCCGGTCAATGGACGTCGCAAGTTCAAAGGTGTGATCCGGGAAGTGGGTGACGAGGCCCTGATCCTGGATTGTCAGGATGAGGTGGCCGAGTTGCCACTGACACAGATAGAAAAAGCCAGGCTTTCGTTCTGAGGTTAAGGTGACACGATTATGAACAGTAAAGAGATTCTGATGGTTGCAGACGCCGTCTCGAATGAGAAGGGCGTGTCACG